>JACRDE010000619.1 GCA_016212935.1 Desulfomonile tiedjei
AGTTGGTTGCACAAGGCACGGCAATAATGTTGAATGCGCGTCAGGTGCATACCCGTCTCTTCGTCCCGGGACTCCGCCAGTCTGGCCAGCGAAAATATGGAAACGTCCTGCGTCTCCTTCAGTAGCTGAAATGATTTGAGTAATTCTTGGTTTAATCTTGCTTCCTCTGTGACATCCAGTCCAATTCCCAGAATGCCTCGCACCTCACCCGACGCCCCTAACATTGGAGAAATGGCCAACGACATAGTCAAGAGACGTCCGTCTTTTGCTACTTGCCTCATTTTGCCATGCACCGAATGCTCTTTGGAATGCACTCGATGTTGAAGCGTTTCGACGGTTTGCCTGGAACTGGGATCGTCTGGATAAAGCTTGGTGACTTTTGTGCCAATCATCTCTTGGGCGGCGTACCCGAAGATGTTCTCCGCTCCCCGGTTCCAAAAGCAAATATTCTGGTCAAGATCTGTTACGATTACGGACACCAGAGTGGAACTGTTAAGAATCCCTGCGAGAAAGTCTTTCCGTTGAACCAATTCCAATGTCTTTTCTTCAACAGCCTCTTCTACCAAGCGGTCATAGGTGCGAGCGAATCTCACCGAGCTAACATGCTGATATGCCCTGCGCAGGGCAAGGCTAAGGAGCCGCTTGTCGATAGGCTTTTCTATAAAATCGTAAGCTCCTTGTTCGACGTATTGAATCGCTCTGTTTAAGTCTCTTGGATGTGCGATCAGGACTGTCGCTGCGAACGTCCTCATCCGATCCGTTACCGCTGCCACCTCCGCGTAATCAATTCCCCCGGCACTTATATCTAATAAGACCACAGAAGGATTCTCTGTACGCAACGCATCGAGGGCCCCTGGACCACCTTCAACCGTGACGAGTGCCACTCCGATCGCAGCTTCGAGACAATCTCTTGCTATTCCAAGCGAATCGGGGTCACACGAAATCGCCAGGACTCTTGCCGAAGATTCAGATTCCATGGGTCTTCCTTTGATATATTTCGAAAAAATGCAGCTTACGCTTCGTCTGCAAATGCCTATGCATTCAACTCGGACGCGGTGTACCAACAGAGTGTTCTAAGCTCCTGCCCGATACACAGTGAGAGGCCTACTTAAAATTATGTACCAGATTACGTTTAAGATATAGTACCTTTTTATGAAATTTTTTCGCGACTTCTCGATGTCTCCATCCAAACTCATGGATACAGAGCGGGCTCATTTTGGAGGCGAAGATACTCCTTTAATCGCTACGCGAGTTTTTCTCCTCGAATTCCAGGTATGCGGCTTATTATGCTTTATGCTAAACTTTGAACGGAGCAAAGCAACGGGGGAAAAAATGTTCCGATTTCTTCTTCCGATCGTCCTGATCTTTTTGTTGATGGGATACCCCTCCCACTGTGGAGCCGCGGACTGGGTTTTCAAGGGGCAGCCCAAGGACGGGTGTGACAGCTACCATTCTGCTGAAGCTGGAGCAAGTGCCAGAGGTCAACAAGCAAAACTCCTCGATGACTGTGACGCAATGATGCAGAAGTTCCCTTCGTCTTGGGACCCGAAATCCTTCTTAGAGCCTGCTATGAAGAGATCGGCGATCCTGGGATTGAGCTCATGCGGCCTTGTGTACGGCGTGGACCATCAGCAAGAAAAATCAAACGTATGCCTCAACAGAGCGCTGGAGTTGGCTCAATTGTTAGGGGACAGCGCCGAGCAAGCACGAATTCTGAACAATTTCGGTATAGTTCACGCCCTTTGGGGACAGCTCGTTATTGCTTTGGATTACCACGGGAAGTCGCTTTCGCTCAGCACGGGAACCGCAGACCAAGTGAACCAGGTAATATCGTACAACCAGATCGGGCAGATCGCCATGTTCATGGGAGACTATCGGAAGGCTTCGGAAGCTCTTGGCCAGTCTCTCGCCCTCCAAGCAAAGACCTCTGATAATGTCCAGACGTGTTTGACGTTGGACAATCTCGGCCACCTCAACGAAGCGTGGGGTAATCACGACAGGGCCCTCGAATGCTACGGACGAGCTTTAGAACTCAAAAAGAAGCTTGGGCTGACAGGTGGCGAAGTGGCATCCTATGTCCTCTTGGGACGCACATATAGGCTCCTGGGGAAGCACGACGCGGCTTTGAGCTTCTTTCAAAAGGGCTTGGAGCTGTGTAAAAAGCGCGGTTATCCCACGGACCTGGTGGTCGATCACATCGGAGATTTGTACCTCGATCGCGGGGATGCGCAAAAAGCAGAAGAGTACGTTAAGCGAGCTGGATTCTGGCAATCTCTCGGTAGACTGTACCTCATCAGAGGAGACTTTTCGGCAGCGGCAAGCAATTATGTC
>JACRDE010000620.1 GCA_016212935.1 Desulfomonile tiedjei
GAGTATATTCGTGGCTAATTCCGCCCATATAATGCCATCCTGCCAGAGATTGAACGAGTTGGCCTTGGCCCTTGTGGAAGCCCGGGCGGGCGCAAAGGATGTGGATATTGAGAAGTTGCACAGTTGTTTCAGCCAAAACAGGTTCGCGTTGCTTCAGGGGTGGATGGCAAGACTCATTGCCGATGTCCTTCTCACCGTGGATGAACGCCATTGGTCGGAAGCCGAGAATTGGATCAGGACCGCAATTGTTGCGGATAGCGCCAATGGCATGAAGCTTCACCTCGGCCGGGATTATGCAATGTACGGGCGTGTTTGCAAGCTGACAAAGCGCAAGGGAGAGGCTGAAAGCTACCTGACAAAAGCCGTACAGATTTTCAGATTTTGCGGGGCCGAAGGCGATCTCAACAAACTCACTGAAACCGGATTGATATAGACTTACGCACGTCAGCGGAATTCCTCAGTCCAGGGAAAAAAGGCCCGAACTTCAAAGGCTGACGAAAATGATCTATACTATAAATAGTATCGTTGCTGAATCGACGGACGAGTGGGCAAATGGATACAAACGACTTAACTACCACCCTATTCGCTGTCGCATTGTTCATGGTGTTCGCTGCCACCTTCCTGGCGGGAGACATTGTAGGACTTATCATAGAAGCTCAGTCGGCCCGACGATGGCGTATGGCCGCAGAACGGATGGGCTTTGAATTTGACGGCCGCAAAAAAAAATCTCATTCTCTGTCCGAGTTATTCCTGCCGGCGTTGATTTTCCCGGGAGCCAAAGAAACAGCTTTCTCGTACGGCCAGGTGATGAAATGCCTTAAAGGGCGAGTGCAAGGGTTTGACCTGTCGATTAGCGATTTCACCGTATGGGATTTCCCGACTCGCGGTCCTGTGATTTATCGGGCGGTGATCTGCGTCATCAAGCGGGATGGGATCGAACTGCCCGGCCAGATCGGTCTCGTGAAGGCAAGGGGTGTTCTGTCCACCGGATTGGGCATGAACGAGACGCTCAAGGAATACAGTTTCCCCGAGGAACGGGGGTTTTCCAGCGTGTATTCGCTTTTCGGGCGCAAGGGCTCGCCGCCGTGGGTTTTCACTCCTGACATCCGTAGATTCTGCTTGGAACATCTCCGCGAGATGGATTCACTTTTCGTGAATGAAAAGGAACTCATCCTCATATGGTCGGACAAGAGTCCTGACCGTTTCCCCCAGCTTGTGGAGCTTGCAGTCGGCATTGCGGGAAAATTCGTAGAAAACGTGCCCTCGCCTGCGCCTTTTGTCCGCAGTGAGGTATGAGCCCAAACTCTCGGCATGATTGTCTGGAAATCCTCTCCCAAGCATCTGTTATGAATCAAGCACGTTGGATTAATCCGACTTCGCGCCAGTAATTGGGGTCGATTTTCGTGGGAGAATATGGTACGGAATTCGGTAATGGATATTCAACTACACGAGTCCAAACGTGACGTGTCGGAGATCATGCGACGCGTACGCTATCGCGATACTGCGCCGGAGAGGCTTCTTCGCAAGGCCCTCTGGTCAAGGGGCCTGCGATACAAGCTCTGTTCTTCCAAGCTACCCGGCAAACCTGATGTAGTGATCCATTCCAAGCGGTTAGCCATTTTCGTTGACGGCGACTTCTGGCATGGAGCGCAATGGAGTCACCGACACCTTCCAGCGCTGGAAAACCAGTTTCATAAATCAGATTCTCCTGGTTACTGGATTACAAAGATCCGGCGCAACATGGATCGGGACTTCCGGTCAACTGCTAGGCTTGTGGATGATGGATGGCGAGTCCTCCGTTTTTGGGAAAGCGACATCAAGAAGAATTTGGACAAATGCGTTCAGGCAATCCTTGACGCCGCAGAGGAAAGGTTTCAGGTGACCTCCTTTTCTTACCTTCCTCACCGAAGATTCGCCGAGTTTTTCGCGGGCATAGGTCTCATACGCTTCGCCCTGGAAAGACAGGGCTGGGAGGTCGCGTACGCCAATGATATTGATGTCAAGAAGCATGAGATGTACTGCAACCATTTTCAAGACCCCGATGATTGCTTCGAGGTCAAGGACGTTCACAAGCTGGACTCTGACAGTATACCATCCGTCGCACTCGCCACAGCATCCTTTCCCTGTAATGATCTTTCCTTGGCTGGTCCTCGAGAGGGTTTAAGCGGAAAACAGTCCTCAGCCTTCTGGGGATTTATGAGTGCCATCGAGGGTATGGGAAATCGCAAGCCACCAATAATCCTGCTAGAAAATGTTCCGGGATTCCTAACATCCCACAAGGGCCATGATTTCAGACAAGCGATGCTCCGGCTGAATCAAATGGGATACGTCGTGGATTCATTTATTCTCGATGCAGTCTCGTTCGTCCCTCATAGTCGGCAAAGACTCTTTGTGATTGGCCTCCTCGATCAAGATCCCGGCGCGTTCGATGGGCAGTGCTGGGATCTGCTAAGCGCTTCCGATGTGAGGCCAAAAAACCTGTGCGATTTCATTCTGAACCACCCAGAGATTCATTGGCGGATACGAAACTTGCCTAGTCCGCCGAATCCCTCCCAGCGACTGGACGAGATTCTGGAGGATCTACCCGGTGACTCGCCGGAATGGTGGAGTAGAGAGCGGGCTAATTACCTATTAAATCAAATGAGCAAACGCCATCGAGAGACTGCCGATCGCATGATTTCTGGATCTGATTGGTCATATGGCACGGTTTTTCGAAGAATTCGCAAAGGCGCGTCTATGGCTGAATTGAGGATTGACGGTATAGCAGGGTGCCTGAGAACTCCTCGCGGCGGAAGCGGGCGACAGATCTTGTTCAAGGCCGGCAAAGGAAAATTCTTTGCAAGGTTACTTACCGCCAGGGAATGCGCGCGGCTCATGGGAGCTGATGATTATAGAATCTCGGTACCCTTGAATCAGGCCTTGTTCGGTTTTGGAGACGCCGTATGTGTGCCTGTCGTTGAATGGATAGCCAAATACTACCTGAATCCGATTGTCAACGAACTGATTAGAGGTCGAGTTCTGTTCCTGCCCACGAGTTAGGTTAAGCTATGAATCGAAAAAGATCGGCGCTGGCGCTTTTCACTGCATGGTTTGACAGCCTCTCCACTCACAAGTCCGTTGGCGGCCCGGCTAGAGGAACCATGGCGGCTGCCCTCAATGTTCTCGAGAGACTCAAGGATGACTACAACCTGAGTTTGGACTCGCACAGGGCTGCAGGCAGATCACAGATCAAAGGCGCAAGTGGCGCCAGTCTAAAGAAGATATTGCTGCGATTTGGTGAAACAAGACCATTCCTGAAAGAAGGGGGCCGAACAAATCGCGGCGCTCCCGGCGATATAGGGGCCATGCTGGCCTCCCTTAAAGGGGCGCACCTTGAGACTCTCAATCACGAGAAAAGGATTGAGATTTTGAACGATCTTCAGGCTTTTCTCGTAAATAAAGTGCGGGAATATCATAACCGGCAGCGAATCAGAATTGAGTACGATTCGGCCAAGACCACTTGGCAGACAATCCGTCACTTGCTCACAGTTGCAAAGGAATCAGGAAAAGAGGGTCC
>JACRDE010000621.1 GCA_016212935.1 Desulfomonile tiedjei
CACGCTCTCGTGCCTGGTGAAGTCTATCAGGCTGCCGAGTATTCTTTCGAGTCTTTGGATCTCGGAAATCATGATACCGCAAGACTCGCGCTGCCCGCCGTCGTCTCTCAACTCGCAGGAATCAAGCTGCCTTGCTATGCGCCGCGCAAAGCCGCCAATTATGGCTAATGGCTGGCGTAGCTCATGGGCGACTTCGGCGGTGTGGTCCGCTATGGCCTTCGACTTACCCTGTTGGACGATATGTTCGTAAAGGTCATCGATTATCTTGATTTTTTCGAGCAGCTCTTCCCGGGATGACTTGAGCTCTTCTTCCAGAGCCCTTCTTCTGGTGATGTCACGCATCACCCCCTCGAACCGAATAGAGCCGCCATCCTCTGCTTGTGAAGCCTTACACCTTATGCGAGCGTATTTTCGATTGCCGCCCTGTGCGATCATCGCCAGTTCTTCATCCCAAATTGAATCAAGTCCTATTAGCAGTATGGTTTGTGCCCTGGGTCTGTCTTCTGATGCCACGTAATCCGTGAGCCGAGTCTCAAGGATCTGATTCACGGCGAAGTCCAGAAACCTTTCCACTTGTGTGTTTACGTATGTGAAGCGGCCTTCAAGGTCCAGGATGAATATGACGTCAGGCACTTCCTCCAGCAAGACCCTGTATCGGCGCTCGGAGTCCACAAGCCATCTTTCCATACGCTTGCGGCCCTCCAATTCCCTTTGTAGGCTCGCAGTCTTCTCCTCAATCTCCCGAGCCAACTCGTCCGTGTGGATGATCATCTTTCCGGTGAGGGGTCGAACCAGAAGACCGATTCCCAAGGTGCCCAAAAAAATCAGGGCCACAATGGTTTTCAATGTTGCGACGATTTGTTTCGTGACCGGCGCGTAAAGCTCGTCCCGTTCCATTCTAACGGCTATTCCCCAATCGACGTATCTGATCGGACCGTAAACGATAACATCATTATTCTGATGATCAATCGAGATCCCCTGCTGCTGGTTTGAAGCCTTGACAAGAGCCGCCCCTAGGGAAGATTCCCTGGATACGCGCCGTGATACAGAACCTTTTTCTTTCCGGAGGGGGAACACAATATCCACGTTCTCCGGGAGCACAATTCCTATTATGGTTTCCCCCGTGCGACCGAGGCCTATGTAATCTTCAACAATTCTCTCCAGATGATAGAGTCTGAAAAGCACGATGTCCGTGCCTACCCTTTCGGAGACTCGATTGAGAATCGGTGTCACTACAATCAAATAGGGACTCATGCCTATTCTGACGGGGCCGCAAAAATAAGGCTCTTGCATCCTCTCATCCACGGATGGCCAAAACTCCTGGGGCAAGTCGATGCCGATTTGGACGACCGTCTGACCCCGCTGATTCAGACGATAAATTCCCCAAACCTCTTGAGAGTAGGTCATGGCATCCGCAAGGACTTCAGTTGTAAAAGCGACCAATTCCTCCAGGCCTATCCGGCCCGCGTTGTAATCTTCCAATCTTTGTCTGGCAATAGTGCGGGCGGAAATCTGCAGGGCCACGTCTTTGGCCCTGGCCAAATACTCCTCCATTGCCATGGTTTTCGTATTCAGAGCGAGGGTCAGATTGAGCTCTTCCTCCTTCTTGAAATGTTCGTACAGAGGAAAAATGCTCACCGCTGCCACTATAACGCCAACGCTGACGATCCCGAAAAGGGATGAGACTACAATCGCTTTTTGCAGGGTTCTTGCTCTAGTTACAGCCACTTGAGGCTCTTTTCTGAAATGAGACGTGGTGATTGAATGCCACTGAGCAATAAATGCATATCAAAGTAAAAGATACTCAAAGCCGATCTGCAGTTCAACATAAGTTCTCGAAACCGGGCCTAAATGGAGCTGAAAACTTCTCAGGCCCGTTAGAGAGATCATGCGAGTTTCAGGGAGTGCCCAAGTGTCAGTGTTCTGAACAAGGCCCGAAAAAAAATTGTTAGAAAAAGATTTTATGGCAATTGCGGTGGGAATGATTACAATCACAATCCAACAAATGCTACCGATGCGCAGTCAAAGATAGAAATAGCTGAAGGCGGCTCCGCGTAGGGCTCTGAAGCGAAGGCCGGTCGTGCCGGCAGGGGAGCAGACCCGACCGAAACCGTAATCTCGTGGTTCTCAATTACCGCTCACTTGAACGCGCACTGGTATGAGCATGGAACAGGCAGGGTACACGAAGACATTCGTATTGGATCGGCAGCGCCGTATGCAACAAATGTCGTCTGATTATAATCACTGGGAGTTCGCCATAAATGGTTGCCCGCACGATTAGGATAAGCGCCTTGGAAGCGGTCAGGAGTATACGTTCAGGGATGGATGACGCCGCGTTGATGGACAAATTCGGCATATCCGCTGACGGATTACAGAGTCTGTTCCGGCAGCTTGCAGCAGCTGGTATTTTGGCTCAAGCCGAACTAAGCAAGCGCGTCGGCGAGAAACTTGAGTCTGTCATTGTCGATGTTGATCAGTCTGAACTCCCGACAATGAGTTCCGCCAAGAGGCTAGTCGACGGGGCTGCAGTTCTGAAGCTGATCCGGTCCGGAGCCTCAGACGCGGAGCTCATGAAGGAGTTTAATCTGTCAGCAAAAGGCGTTCGCAGTCTTTTCACCAAATTGCTGAACTTGCGGTTGATAAAACCGGCCGATTTTCAGTCAAGAATGCAGGTCCAAAAGTCCGTTATCGTGGACGACGATTCAGGGAATTACGCCAGAAGAGCGAGCCAGGAAGTCAACATAAGTGAGCTACTGGCCGAGATAAAATCCGGGGCTGACAGGGCGGTTCTCCAGAAGAGATACCTAGTCTCGATCAACGAATTGGACGCGCTTCTAAATCGACTAGTGGACGAGAACTTGATAATACAAGAAGAGCTCGATGCACTGCTTTCCAGACCTTCCAGATCATTCCAGATAAAGCACAAGTCTTCCGGCGCAACGATATTCAGCGGACAGGCCCCGTGCATTGCCGCTCTAGTGGAACGCGCAGTAGCCCAGGGAATTGATTTATCCGAGGCAGATCTGGCCGGAAAGGACCTCTCACGGGCTGACTTCTCGGGTGCCCAGATGTCCAGAGCCAACCTGAGAAGAACCAACTTGCTGAGGACCGACTTGACTGGGGCCACGCTTGCAGAAGCGGACCTCCAGTCATCGGACATGCTAGGTGCAATACTCTATAAGACCAATTTGGCAGGAGCGAATCTGTCTGACACCAACCTTACCATGGCGTACGCGGTGTGGGCTTTTTTGCCCGGTGCAAATTTGTCAGAGGCAAATCTGTCCTACGCCGATTTTTCGGGGTCAAATCTGGCTGACGCTTACTTTTTCGAAACCATCCTTGACGGGACCAATCTCCTGGGAGCGTACGTTGAGAGAGTTGGCCTGGAATCGACGAAAATGAATTCAATTGCAGTGAAAGCCTTCCGGATGAGAGACTGACAGAAAACCACCCAGCATTACTGAAACTGAATCTTCCTGAGGGAACAGTTTAGGGGGCAAAGCACTTGCGATAGGGCAAGGGTCCCTGACACCGACGCCCCATCAAGCAGGTGACAGGAGGAGCATGCGTTGGCGGGAGGTCTGCGAATCGATGGCTGACCGTGTACTTAGTAGGGACGAAGATTTCCCGGACACAGCCTCGCAACGATGTGCTTTCAGGTCCGACAGATTGGCCACACTGTGCAGAAATAATGGACAAGCTGTGGTTGGCCTGCGGCCGGGTTTTCCCTTATCAAGATACGGATATCAATGACGGTGCTGCTGATGGCGCAGGCTTTGAATCAAACTCATGAGCCAGAGCTTCATTTGAGCATTCCTCATGCTTCAGGACGATCAGAAGCGGCTCACAGGGAACCTTTCCGGCCAGATTCCGTTTTCAGTGAAACCGTATTTAGCGCGAACGGCACAGAAGTCCCCAATCCTTGCTTCACAGGGGCGCCACAAACGACCGGACGCATGCATTATCAGACGCTATTTCTGTGGACGCGGAAAATATTAAGTAATATCAATAAATAGAATGGAAGCGGCACCAGAAAACATCGTTGACATTTGGATGGTGATTGGCTATACTTGTCGAAGCCATTATGGCTGTAGTGTTTTATTTTATGAAATAGTTATCAGGTATTGCGGTCGACCCCTAAGGTTATTCCTCAAAGAGGGTCGCAGGGTATGGAAATCACGTGGTAAGATTAGTGGCGAGGACTGTGAAGTATCCTCACTTCATCGTAAAATGGGCTGCGGAAAGGTCATCGCTTTACCGACATCTTGTCGGACGGTTCTTGATTCTTGCGATCGCCTGTTCCCTGTTGGCCCCCCAGGTTGCCCGCGCTTCGTCCGACGCGAATCGGGGCCCCGAGTCGTACGGGTATTTCGATTTTCCTACCTGCGTCCGCTATGCCCTCGTTCATTCAGAAGATTTCCTGAAAAACAGGATTGACGTGCAAGTAAAGTCAATCGACCTCAAGGACGCACATTCCGAGGTGTTTCCAACCGTTCAGGTCATCACCCGCTATTACATAGACCGAGCAAAATCCAAAGATTCTACGGACAACTCTCACGGTTCGCTCAGTGTTTCATTTTTCATGCTGAATTGGGACATCTATGTAGCGCTCTTGAAGATCAAGTCACATTCGATCCTGGTTGATATCGGTCAGATGAGCCATTTTGACAAAATTTCCGAAAACATCGGAAACATGGCGAAGATATTTTACCGGATCCACGTGTTGGAGCGCGTCATTAAAGCCAGAAAGCAGGCTGCGGCGCTTCACAAAAATCGCCTGGATTATTTCAAGACACGCCTTGATCAGGGTGCAATAGATACGGTTGACTATAGGAGTTGGGCCAATCTGACGAGGAATGAGAACCTCAGAATCAGGATCATGGAAAAAGAATTGGAAGAGAGAATCTCTTCCTTGAAGATGTTAATGGGTTATCAGCCCGACTATTATCTCCCGCTGGACACTCGTGACGCTGCCAATCAAATACTGGGTGGATTCAACGGGCAAATGGTTTCCTACGCGGACATTCAATCCGCTAACCTTTCCCTTCAGATCGCTGCCAAGCACGAGCAACTCCAGTCCAACAGGGTTACCGGTTCGTACGTGTCGCTTCTTCCCCGGCCGATAATCATACTTGAGCAAATCGAGAATCAGGTGGACCGAGCATCGGGGTTCAATTTTGCACTCGGTTTCGATTACACCGTGTGGGATGGATTTCGTAGGGTGCGAGACATCAGACGCCAGAAACTCCGTGCTATGCAACTTAAGGCGGACCGAGATCAGCTCTCCAAGCGTATTTACGGTAGTTTTACACGTCTCAGGGACGAGTTGGGAATTTTTAACGAAAAAGTGGCTCTCGAACGCGAACAGGTAAGGATAGCAGAACTTGATGAAGAAAGGGCCCTACTGCAATATAAGGCTACTCAGATTCCATATGATGCTTATGTGCAGAAACGAATCGGCAAGGTGGATGCCTACGCTAATTCGCTCACGAGCCTTCAGGAAAGAGTCCAGGCCCTGATTGATCTGGCCACCATTGCAGGAGGTTTGAACAGGTACAATGCCAGAATACAATATTGAAACATCCGGGCGGCGCACCAGGATCGTCGGCGTCTTTCTGGCAATTTTTGTAGCAGTCGCCTCGCTGGCACTGGTTGCCTTAACGCACGAACCCAAGCGTGCGGATTCCAGCCCGGCACCTGCGAAAGCTGCTATCGTCCCTCAGATAGCCGATGCAAAATCAGAGGCGGAGATCATCTTCAGGGGAAAGAGTTTTCCCTCGTTGAAGAGACAGGTACTGATGAGCTTCAAGGGTTCTGTCGAAGACATAAGCGTGGTTGAGGGCCAGATGGTTCAGCAGGACCAGGTGTTGGCTTCGTACAAGCTAGACCGTGACGCGCTTAACCATGTTTATAGGGTGTTGTACCCGGAACATCTCTTGAATCTCAGAAAGAACCTGAGCGACCAAAACATTAATCTGGAGAAGCATCTCGACATCTATATGCCAAACCGGAAAATCGAACTGCAAAGGGTTGAAAAGGACGTTTCAGACATAAAAGAAATGTTCGCCAAAGGTCTCGCAGCAAAGGCAGCATTAGACCACAAGGAACAACAGCTCCAGATGTCCAAGAAGGCGGTCCTGGAGATGGAAGAAAACGTGAAGCAGATAGAATCGAGCGTTACGAGATCAAAAGAAGATTTGAAATTCCACGACGCTCGTCAAAAGCGAGACCTAGAACTCCTTGAATGGCAAACTCAGCGCTTATATTCCGACCCTGCGCTCCCTATAGATGTTGCTTACCTAAAGGCCCCTATTTCTGGGCAGGTCATATGGATGAATCCCGATTTCCGAAAGAGAGCTGAATTGCCCGCCGGCTTCCACACAATGACGGTCGCGCCTATGGATAACATGGTAGTGCGATGCAAAGTTCACGAACTGGATCTGGTAAAACTGCAGGTCGGAGACAAAGGAACAGTGACATTCGACGCGATTCCGGAAAAGAAATATCAGTGCAAGATTAGCAGGATTCCTTGGGTGAGCAGGAATCCGGCCCTTGAGGTGCCTGCGGACTATGACATTGAATGCGTGCTCGACGACTCGGATTTGAAGCTCAAGGACGGGTTGACCTGTAACGTCAAGGTAACAATCAAGCAGTAGTCGACAAATCGATGCCCTTCGGGACGTGGGACTCGCTGGTTGC
>JACRDE010000616.1 GCA_016212935.1 Desulfomonile tiedjei
TCTAAGCGTACTACACCCTCCGCCACTCGGTCAACCATTTCTCCAGCGTTCTCGCCACGCGAACACAGCTTGATCGTACCGGGCCAAAGGAAACGCCGACGCCACATGGACATGCGACCATGGCCGCGATACGCGACTTTCGCTCCGACCGTTTGACATCTTTGCCCACGAGGCAGAATTGCTGGAGCATGTGCAGGAGGCCATAGGCCAAGGCTCCCATGAGCAACATGGCCTCTTTGGCGCGAAGCGGCGGCAACTCGTCTTGTCCCAGCGCAGTGTATTCTTCCCCTCTTTGATCTGATTCTGAACATCGCAGCGACCGTTGTGTACCTTCATGAAGCGTGTCCCGACGTGATCTTGGCCCCTGAAAATCTATCATACTTTTCTTTGTTTACCTGGAGAATGATCCGGGCGAGAACGCGTTGCTTCAACATTCTCCAAGCTGACAGTAAGGAACGACGATAGAAGCGTTTCGAAGCCCGCGAATGGCCTCCACTGCGGAGCCTTCGAGCAGGCGTTTGATTACTGATTTGAAGCTCTGCCTCAACTTTTTGAAAGAAAGTTTAAAGTGAGTCTTGACTCTGTAGTATGGTCCAATGTGTATACTCATCACAGAAGATTGGAGGAATTCCCTTGAAATCCGAAATCCGCATTCAAGGCATGACCATCGGCGAAGTTGCCCGGCGCTCGGGGTTCGGCATAGAAACGGTGAGATTCTACGAACGCAATGGACTTATCCAGGAGCCTCCTAGGAGAGCGTCCGGATATCGGCAATACCCTGAGGAGGTGGTTTCTAGGCTGCGTTTTATCAAGAGGGCCAAAGAACTTGGATTTTCTCTGAAGGAAATCAAAGAGCTTCTCTCGCTTCGAATTCAGCCAGGCACAACCTGTGCTGACGTGAAGAAAAGGGCTGAAGTGAAGATCGCCGACATAGACGAGAAAATCCAATCTCTTCTCAGAATGAAATCAGCCCTGGCGAAGCTGACGGCAGGTTGCAGCGGTGAAGGACCTGCCAGGGAATGCCCAATTCTGGAAGCCCTTGAAACAGAACAACAAGAATAAATGGTGCTTGAATATAAGAGGAATCTCGCTGAGTTTCGCATTTGACCAGAGGGTCTTTTACAGTCGGTCAGTGTGGTCAAGGCTCGTAAGTCAGGACAGGGATACAATCCACCTGAAAAGAGGTGAATTGAGATGGAACGCGTGGAAAAAGGCGGAGACATTCAAGTCCGAATACTCTGTTCAGAAGGTTGTGCAAACACCTCTCCGACAGTCTCACTGGTAAAGAATATTGCTCGGGCCCTCGATATCTCAGTCAATATTGAGATGATCGTGATCCGGACCCAAGAAGAAGCACAGGAACTTCACTTCTTGGGAAGCCCCACAGTCCAAATAGATGGGTTGGACATCGAGCCTTCAGCCCGTGAAAGTGCAGCCTACGGACTCACTTGACGGCGCTATGGGGCATCGGGTGTGCCTTCTGAGGACATGATCCGGGAAGCCTTGCTCAGGGCTCACAGTTGAGAACCTGAGAATGCAGCCGGAGAAAGTACAAGTAAGATCTGCATGCGTGGTCGAGGCGACCAGGGCTTTTGTCGAATGTACTCTCCCCGGGAAACCACAACTTGGCACAAGGAGACCAGTGCCTAAAACTTCTCAAGAAGGAGCGATACTATGAAACGGAAGATCGAGGTGTTCAGTGCAGGATGTCCTGTGTGTCAAGATACTGTGGACATGGTCAACCGTCTGAAATGCGACTCGTGCGAAGTCAGCGTCTTGGACATGAATGAGCCTGGCGTGGCAGAGCGAGCAAAGACTCTAGGCATCCGATCTGTGCCCGCGGTGGTTATCGACGGCAAGCTCGCGGATTGCTGTGCAGGTCGTGGCCCTGATGAGGCCACCTTACGTGCTTCAGGCCTGGGACAACTGCTGGACTGATCCAAGGTAGGGGGCTGGTTCACACCGCTTTTTCCAGATGAGAAGTGGCCAACTCTGGGCGTCATGGGGGGCTCGCTCGCTCTCTCCCATAAGCCTGAACGAAGTCATTCTGACGCTCCCTGAAGCGGCCACGGGTGCTGCGGAACATTGGTCAAAGATGTGAAAGCGCTAAGCTTGTCCTGGAGATTGAATCTAAGGCTGCTTCGCACCCAATCGTTCAAGCATCTTGGTGGAGTCAGTGGTTGGCAACGTGCAATTGTACGCTTGACAAACGTAAGCTGTGGCTTTCCCTTGGATGCTTTCTTGATGCCTTGCATACGGCGCGATGGCGGCTATTTCAGACGAACCCGTTCCGCTGGGACGAAAGAGAACAACTTTATTGGGTAAGAACGCCCCGCGGAGATCTCTCAACATGATCTTTGTGTCATCTCCTTTAGGGTTGCCGGTAATCACTACCTCATATGAAGGGCCGATCCCGAAATCAAGAGCGGAAAGGAACAGAGTGTGCGCCGACGCCAGTTGCCTTATGTTACCCGAAAATGTGCGCCCTATTTGCTCGGTTTTTTGCTCCAAATCTGTCCTTCCAGTGAGGCGGGCCAGACGCAGAAAGTTCAGGGCTGCAGCCGAGTTTCCCGATGGGATGGCTCCATCGTAAATCTCTTTCCTTCTCAGGAGAAGGGCTTCACCGTCTTCAGCAGTGAAATACAGTCCTCCGGATTTCTTGTCCCAAAAACGTGCCAACAATTGGTCATTGAGTTCGAGTGCGTGGTTAAGGTAGCGGACCTCGAATGTGGCTTCATACAAATCAATGAGCCCCCAGATGAGGAATGCATAGTCATCGACATTGGCCGGTAAGGCTGAGTCGCCGTCACGGTAGCGATGTAAGAGCCGACCGCCGGGTCCCCGCACAGTATTCAGGATAAAATCAGCCGACTTTTGGGCCGCTTGAGAATATTCGGGTTGGCCGAATACTTGCGAGGCTTTGGAAAGAGCTGCAATCATCAAGCCATTCCAATCAGTTAGAATTTTATCATCCTTGTGGGGATGTATTCGTTTTTCCCTGGATGCGAAAAGCTTTTGCCGTGCCTTTTCGAGACGATTCGCCAGCTCACCCTCTGAGATCTTCAGCTCCGATGCGATCAGGGTAAGGGGCTTTTTCAGGAGAAGGATGTTCGCTCCACTTCTCCGACCACTAGCCTCGTCCTCAAAATTGCCAGAAGAGTCTACGCCAAAAACGTGAATAACCAACTCCGCTTCCTTAGGCTCCAAAACCTGACGTATCTGATCGGTTGTCCACAGATAAAACTTGCCTTCTTGCCCTTCGCTATCAGCGTCTTCGGCAGAATAGAAGCCCCCAGTCGGATCGGTCATGTCCCGCAGAACGTACGTCAAGATCTCACGCGCCGTCTTCCCGTATTCCTCCTTTCTGGTCGCCTGATAGACTTCGACATAGGCCATGGCCAGCATGGCCTGATCATAAAGCATTTTTTCGAAGTGAGGTACCAACCATTTTGCATCAGTGGAATAGCGGTGGAATCCAAAGCCCACATGGTCGTAGATTCCCCCAAGCCGCATTGCCTGGAGGGTATTTTCAACCATCTCAAGAGCTTTTCCATCACCAGTTCGCTTCCAATGGCGTAGGAGGAAAAGCATGTTATGGGGAGTCGGAAACTTGGGCGCTTGACCAAACCCGCCGCGCTTCTGATCGAATCGTTGGGAGAGCTGTTGATAGGCATTCTCAAGCAGCTCCTTCCCTGGAGCTTGACCCGGAGAGTCCTGTGGCAATTGACGGAGGCCGGCCGCCACCTCCTTTGCCGACTGCAGCACCGCTTCGCGCTGTGTTGTCCATAAATGCTGTATTCGTTGCGAAAGCTCTACCATCCCGATCCTGCCGAAACGGCTTTTCTTAGGGAAGTAGGTACCCGCGAAGAAAGGTGTTTTGTCGGGAGTCATGATCACCGTCAAAGGCCAGCCA
>JACRDE010000613.1 GCA_016212935.1 Desulfomonile tiedjei
AAACGACCCGTGCTCCAATGCTCTCATAGAGGCTATGGCATGCGGGCTGCCCGCTCTATATATAAACGACGGAGGCCACCCCGAACTGGTCGGGTACGGAGGCCTACCCTTTGAAAGCGAGGACGAAATCTTCCCTCAACTGGAGAAGCTGGTGGAAGACTACCAAAGCTTCCAGAGGATGATTGTCGTTTCGGCGATGGAAGACGTTGCCGGCAAATACCTTGCCATGATCCGAGAAGCCGTCCAATGAGCGTGAACCTGGTTCTCTTTTTAACCAGAGGAGGGGCGTTGCGCACGGGGGCGATGTTGGGACTGCTCGAAAGGGAAGTCTCTGTATACCGGCGACTCATGGAGCACGATTTCCGAGTGTCATTTATCACGTACGGTGACACGTCGGACTTGAATTATCAAGAGAAATTGGGCGGAATCCGCGTACTCTGCAATGAGGGCGGTATTCCGCCCGAAAAATATGAGGCTGCGCTTCTAACAATCCACGCCAGGGCCCTGGAGGATTGTCACGTCATTAAGACCAATCAATCCAACGGAGCCGAGTTCGCCCTCCAAGCGGCCCGCAATTTCAAGAAACTACTTGTGGCACGGTGCGGGTACATGTGGTCGTTTAACTCGCAGCGAGAATTCGGGTACGATTCTCTGGAAGCACAACACGCGAGAAGCGTGGAAGAAAACGTGTTCAGCTCTGCAGACAAGATAGTGGTTACGACAGAAGCCATGAGACTGGACATAGTCCGCCGAATTCCGCGAGCCTCGGCGAGAACCCGAATCATCCCGAATTACGTCGATACGGAACTGTTCCGGCCTCGGGACGCGATCCGGGAACCAAACTCGTTGATATACGTTGGCCGGATCGCGCCTGAGAAAAACCTCGAGGCTCTCCTGGAAGCGGTTTCCGAACTGCCAGTGTCATTGATGGTGGTGGGAGAAGGAAGGCTTCGCCCGGCACTGCAACAACGCTTTTCCGATCTTGACGGTCGTGTCACGTGGGAGGGCAATATTCCCAACTCGCAGCTCCCAGGCTTATTCAATCTTTCGGAGATTTTCATATTGCCTTCGCTGTACGAAGGGCATCCCAAAACGCTGATTGAAGCCATGTCCTGTGGCTTGCCCGCCATAGGAGGGGATTCGCCCGGAATCAGGGAGGTCATAAGCCATGGGAAGAATGGTTATTTGTGCGGCACGGATTCCAACGCCATCAGAAGAGCCATACTCGAGCTTACCAAAAATCCGGGTCTGAAATCGAAACTAGGTGAGAACGCGCGGGAACATGCACTGGAAAACTATTCCCTTGACAGAATCCTGGAACTTGAAGAGGCTGTGCTACTTGATGTTGCGAGGCAGTAATGACATCAACACTACTGAGGCGGTCGATCAAATGAGAGCCGAAATTGCCATTGACTATCGGCTTGATCCGACTCATTTCATCGAGCACACGCTGGAGAGTTTCGCAGAAGAAATGAACGAGGCGGGGCTTGAAATTGCCCACCAGGAAGTTCGATGGGGAGAGACATGGGCCGAAGCGGTCCCGCTCAAGTCATGGCGGCAAGAATGAATCATCCCAGGGTGACTGTTCTGATGTCAGTGTACAACGATCAGGGATATCTAGCCCAGGCCGTAGAGAGTATTCTGAATCAGAGTTTCCGTGACTTTGAATTCCTTATCATAGATGACGGGTCTCCGGACCCTTTGGACGCTCTGCATTCGTTCTCCGATCCGAGAATTGTCGTCCGCACGCAGGAAAACATCGGCTTGACCCGTTCCCTGAATAAGGGGATCGCTCTGGCCAGGGGCGACTTCATTGCCAGGATGGATGCGGACGACGTGAGCGCTCCCCAGCGGCTTGAGGTCCAGGTAGCTGAACTGCAATCCCACCCGAGACTGGACCTGGTAGGATCGTCTTTCGATGTCGTGGACGCTGAAGGTCGGCTAATTGAAAGAAAGGAATTGATAATAGACCCTGTTTATAGACTCTGGCGCCTGCAATTCCACAACAATTACGGGCACGGGACCGTAATGTTCAGAAAAAAGGCGGTTATGAATATCGGCATGTACAATGAGGACCTGTTGTACGCCCAAGACTTCGACCTCTGGTCCCGACTTTCAAACAAGAGCAACACAAGTGTCATCCCGGAAGTACTCTACGGTTACAGAATGATCAAGCACAGCCGCCAGACATCAGTGAAGAACTACGATAAACAGCTTGCCACTGCGATTGGCATCAGCAACCGGAGCCTGATGGCATGTAATCCAGAACTCACTGAGAAGGGTTGTGAAGAAGTCAGGGCCCTATACTGGAAATTTCAACTGGAAAGCATCACCTACCGTGGAATCGCATCGATTGCGCACACGCTTGAAGGCTTCTGCAGTCGCTACGGAATAAACCATACTGAAAAAGCAGGACTCACATCAATGGTGGTGCGCGACGTACTGCAAGAACTCAAGAAATCCGAAAATTGGACGGACGACGTGAGAACAGACCTGATTTCAACCTTTTATGTCGCGTCAGGGCTGGCCGGTCAGGCCAATATGTGAGAAAAATGTTGAACTTACGAAAAGTCTTTCTTATCATAAAGAGTTAGGGCGATTGATTTGTCGCTAATTTGATTGCCGAATGCCCGCAAAACGAAGCAGAGGCTGGAAAAATCGGACTTCTCCGACGGAGAAGTCATTGAACAAAGAATCCTTACCTGCCTGAAACTCAGCGAGTGCATGGCAGTTTCCTCGAGAGTCCTGTGTTCAGGAGAATTAGGCCATGATTGCCCCAAAATGGTTATATAAACTAGGTGCTTATCTTGCGAAAAGTCTCCCCGCTACCGAAAATGGTGAGCTTGAGACTCTGAGACAAGAAATCATTAGACTCAGAGCTGAATTGCAGACATTCAAGATCAGCGAGACGAACTCAACCAAACAGGAAATAGAAATCCTTCGGAGCGATCTTCAAGGTTCCGGTGAAAGGGAAGTCATCCTGCTGAAACAGGAAATAGACATCCTCCGAAACGAGGTTCTTGACAACATTGCTGCAATAAACCGGCTGGAGATACTCACGTTAAAGGATCGGATCGACCTGCTACACGAGTTTGGAAAAGCGCTCCCCCCCACTTTCGCAGGAAGGACCAAAGAATCGTTCAAACCTCTGGGATTTAGCTTCGGGATAATCACCAACGGTAAGCGAAATGAAAAACTGGCCCGCCTGGTGGAAACAATTCGATTGCAAGACTTGGCGGCAGATCAGTACGAAATACTGGTTGCCGGCTGTGTGGACGGGATTCCGGACTGCGCGGACATACGTAAATTTTACATGGACCAGGCTGCGGCGGAAGGGAGACTGGGGGCGATGCGAAACGTGTTGGCAAAAGCGGCCAGTTTCAACAAATTCGTGTGTCTGGACGACGATTTCTTGCTACATCCTCGCTGGGCCGAGGGAGTGCTGGCAGTTGACGGGGATTTCGATCTTGCTACGGGAATAATACTCAATCCGGACCTTTCCAGATACTGCGATTGGGTCAGCCTTATAGAAAACTATACCTTTCTAAGGGCTTATCACGAAATGTTCGATAAGTGCCAATACATGACTGGAGGGTATGGAATTTACAAGGATTACGTCTTCGTGGACCAGTATTGGGACGACCATCTCGGCTTTTATCAAGGTGAAGACGTATCCTTCTCCAAAAGGCTGTTCAATGCGGGCTACCAGTTGAAATTCATACCCAAAGCCATAGTTATGCACGACGACGATAGATACAGTCAGAAGGGATATGGAGTGATTCGGACCCAGGCATACGAGGAAGCGAATGGCTCCAGCCCCATAACATTGAGGATGGAAAAGCTCTGCCCTCGGACTCTTTCCTGACAGGAACATCTTATGTCCGCGGTTCTGGGATGAACGCGTCCAGACAAACGAGCGCAGTCAATGAAGTACCATCGCTGTCCTCGGTTCTTGGTAAATCTCTGAAGCCTGGTCAGGCCGTGCCGTCTGTAGCGGATGAGGCTTGCCCGAAACCGCTACCTGTTCGATACCCAAATACCACTCGCCTGAACGCTCATTGCGTATAAATCCTGAATTAGCCCAAAAGCAACGTTAGAATCGCGTCAAATATCACACATGTGGTTTGAGTGAAAGAAAATAATGCAACTTCTTTTGTACAACTGGTTGCGACAAGCGATTTCCTTTTCTTTCGGATATGTATACGGTTTGCCAAAAGTTTTGTCCGTTACAAGGCCGATTCCTGTTAACACGTTAGCACGTTACCTGCAGAATGGAAAAGACCTACATTGTTAGTATGATAGAAGTTTTTGCCGGAAAGGTCCGGAAAACCGGCTTTTTTTAAAAAGCGGGTTTTCCGGGTATTTTCGGACATGAATTTTGGCATTTGCTATATTTGCTGCCTTGGGCGTGTTCGCCCCCGCATCCGTAAGCCACGTATTTGGACAAGTTTGCTTTCAAACAACTCAGATCTGGGGCCTTATCTGGGAAACAGAAATGGTCCCGGAGTCCTTCGCTCTTGAACCCCATCCGGGATTAATCTAATAGGTGCTGGAAATTAGGAGTCCTTTTCGACAATCGCGTCGGATTGGCTAATGATGCCAGCACGCATTCCGTTATGATTTAGGTGTGTTATTGCTATGATCGGAACCAAGAAGCAATATCGGTTCCAGCTAACTTGGAAATTGCGGCGGGCTACGCCCGTGGAATGTCATTCTGTCAGCCTTCAGCGTAGCCTAACCGACATCGCACCAGAGAATGCCTATATCCGTATCTTTCACGAGCAATATGAGGACAGAACTCTCTTAAAAGGAATAGGGGCACAAAAAACACGATGAAGAAGGCAAGATCAATCGAGACGGCGCTGGCAGGAACCACTGCCAAATTCCCGCCATATATCGCCATGGTGTCGATTACTTGTCCACGCGCAGGCTGTCCTTATAGCTTTACATTAGTTAACGAGGGCAATATGGAGTGTCATTGAAACTAAATGAGCATGTTTAACGCCTTTCCATTCGGTTTTACACGAATTGTTGCTTTTCAAAGAAATAGAGATAACCGGGCACGAATGCGAAAATTTTCTTGACTTTCATGCCTCACTTGTAAGATTGTAGGATCTGATCCTTATCCGTAAGTGTGTCATGATTACACTTGTTTTTTGTCTAGTGTAATCCCTCGAATTGGTTAGATGAGTTGGAGTCCCTGCCGGCAGAGTGCTGGCAGTATAGTGATGGGGTATGGTAAATTGAGGAAATTGTTCAGGGTATGGATACATCCGTGCCGAGTCGTTATTGCTTCCGTGCTTGTGCTGATCACTGCCGGATGCATTGGACTGATGCCTTCTCCTTTCAGGCCTTCCCCTGGCCCTCAAAAAACACCGCAACATCATGACCTCGCTCAAGCATTCGACGTTGTTTGCAGAAACTTTCGTTTGGGTCCCGAAGATGTGCTACGCGTAATTTTTCAGACGGAATGGAGCATACCAAGAGGATCTTACACACTTGATACTCTCGATGAGATAGAAGTTGAGTTTATTCTGGATCCCGCTCTCAACAGAAAAGCGGTAATTCGCCCGGACGGCATGGTTACGTTGCCCGGCATTGGCGATGTGGAAGCTGCGGGGCTCACGCCTGAAAAGTTGGCCAGGGTGATTGAAGAAAGGTATCGAGAAACCAAAATATTCGGTAAGGATGATGACTCTTCAGGGCAACTTAAGAATTACAAACTTGTGACAGTCCACGTATCAAGCTTCTACCAAAAGATTAAGAAATTGGTGGAGTCCCTGACCACACTCACTGGTGGGCAACAACTTTCCGTGATTGTGAACCCGGATGGGAACATTGACCTTCCTCTTCTGGAAGATAGGATACAGGCCGTCGGCTTCACGGTTAGAGAAGTAGAGAACAAAGTCAATTCTCTTTATAGGAAAGGCCCGCTGAAGCATGTGGTAGCATCGCTTTCTCTCACTCAGGCAAAGTCGCGGAAAGTGTACGTCATGGGCGAAGTTTCGAGGCCGGGTGCGTACGACATCACGCAGCCCGTCACAGCCCTTCACGCCATCGCCTTGGCGGGCGGACACAATGCGAAAACAGCGGATTTGACCAGTGTGATCTTGATCTCCAAAGATATCTATGGCAAGCCGATTGGGAGACGCCTGGATCTGAAAAAGATCCTCGATGTGGGTGACATGCAGTCAGCGATTCTTGTTAAGCCTTACGACGTCATTTTCGTGCCGAACACCTATGTAACGGACCTGAGGCTTTTCATGGAACAATATGTGCAAACCATCATAGATTTCGCTACTCTGAGAAATCTGATCAATCAGTAGATCCCCGGATTCGGCGTGCAGTTCACGAGGCCTCTTTGAAGAGAGTTCTCCATAGCCTAGCTCGACTTCAAGCACATTTTTTTCGGCTGATTTGAGCATCGGCCTTCCAGACCCGTAATACCAACACCCATCGCGAAAAGCGCCACAACAAAGCATGAGAACATCGCAGGACCGGCATCTTGCCGGTCCCAATCGATTCATTCTTATAGGAATGGTCAGTCAGAAAAGTGACATGGCAAACCGTGGCTTCTGGTGAGTCTCTGAAGCGAATTCATGCTAACCCTCAATCAAAGAAGTAAAAGCGGGGAAACCCTTCTTGTAAGAAGTGTTTCCCCAAATTCTTACTGCTTTGAATGAACATTGGTATCAGGCGGTGCCTTTCGTAGCGCGAGAGACTTACCCTAAACCGCTACCACTTCGGTCCTCAATTACCGCTCGCTTGAACGCCCATTAGTATTACTACTTCGGCTTGATCTTTTCCGCCATGACCGCCAGAATGTTTGCTAAGAAAGATCTGGCCTCAGTCGACGATTTCGACGCGACATCGTCCAGAACTCCGACCATATCCTTGATCTTGGTTCTGGCCTCTTCGCTGAACGGTTCTAGCGCCTTAGTCAGGGCATCCTTGCTCTTTCCGATTCCTGCCAGAGCGTCTTCGATCATCGCTCGCGGGCCTGAATATGCTCCAGAACTCTCGCTGGCGGGCTTCCAGTCGGTTACGGGCTCAAATTTTCTCCTCCACAGTTCCGACCCCGTCTGTTTCTCATTCATTGTGCCCCTCCTCCTTGGTTTTCATAGACTTGATTTTTCATATTTCCTGTTTGTCACTCTTCATGTCCAGCCCTAATATAAGGGCTCATCGAAAACTAACGTGTTGGCGTGCCAGCCCTGTTCGCGCCACAAACTCAGTTGAATCTTTTCAATCGGACATTTTAACATGGCCGAAGTTTCATCGACAGTCCATGCATTGGTCGTGCCTATGTCGATTCTATATGACGTGTACCGCTTTGCTGGCGAGGCAGCATGCCTCTTCGTTCTGAAAGACGCAGCCTGATACGAATTTGCCTTGAAATCAGAAATATCGGGGAGGCACTTCTTGTAAGAAGTTGCTCCCCGAACCACACCTCAAGAACTTTCAGCACCCGCCGGAACCCCCATTTCCTTAAAGGAAAGTTGGGGTTCCGGCAAATGATATAGGTTTCTGGAGGGGGGTTTTGGGAGAAACTATTTACAAAGATGGTCCCCCAATCTTACTTCTTTGAATGCGCATTCCTATGAAAAATGCTTGACGGGGACCGGCAAGATGCCTGCCCTACTGAGACGTTATCATGTTTCGTTGTGGCGCTTTCCGCCATGGGAGTTAGTATCAGAGAAGTGCTCAGGGCATGTCCCGGATACGACATTAGGCTGACGCCTGCCAATACGGCCGCTTTGTTGAAGGCTTTCCTTGCGGGAGCCCAGCTCTTGCTTTATCGTTTTGTCATATAGCATACCCCGGTAGGGGATACTCTGAGCAAGGAGTTACGCAAATGAACAGCACACCAATGCACTGTCCCGGTTTGCAGGCTCACAAGAATTTGTCGTCCTTTATGTGTAAGTGCCCTAGTTGTGGAAAAGAAAAGGAGATTTTCTCAGACGAGTTCGAGAAATCCCACATTTGTAAAGGGTGTAATCAGCCAATTGATTTCTCACAATGCGAATTTGAAGCAGGCAGCTCCCAGATCAAGTAGTGATGCTAAGACAATTGGAGATACTGGGCTTGCTGCAACACTTGTATTGCGCGTCAATAGTGCGAAGAGACAAGGGGTGGCCGATTGACCACCCGCTTGTAGCTTGATTCGAGGAGAAGCCGTGTGGTAGATGGGATTGCCGAAACGGGAGGGCGTCCTGGTTCCATCCAGTTATTCCTCGAAAGTGGAGATTACGCGAACATTGTCTTTACAGCATTATAGGTCTGCCAAAGGGTATTTGTTCGTATTGGCGGCAACTGCCATTTGGTCCGGGAACTTCATTGTCGCTCGTATGCTTTCCGATTCAGTGCCACCTGTGACTCTAGTGGTTTTGCGTTCGGCGATCGCTGCGATTGTTTTGCTCCCTTTCGTCATACGTCCTCTATATAGCGAGATAAGGGTAATTATTAGACATCTTGGTTATCTGGCTCTGACAGCCCTTCTGGGATTGACGATGTGCAACACGCTTGTTTATGTTGCTGCAGCCACCTCGAACGCCTTGAACCTGTCGTTGATCGCTATCTGTTCACCAGTTTTTACGATCTTGTTTGCCCGTGTGTTTCTTCACGATACCCTCACTTTGCGGAGAGTCGTAGGTCTGATGACCGCCTCATCCGGGGTTGCCCTTCTTGTGACGGGCGGCCGGATTTCAAGTTTGACTCATCTAACCTTTTCTGAAGGCGACATGTGGATGCTGGGGCAGGCAGCCTCTTTCGCTCTGTACAGCATTCTCGTGCGGAAGAAGCCGGTGGAACTGCAACCGCTGACATTTCTATTTTCACTGTTCTTGCTAGGGATGCTGTTTTTGCTGCCGTGGTTCATCTGGGAACAGACCGGAACCAAAGTGGTCGAATTCTCGCCGACAACTTTAGTGGCGATTCTCTATCTGGGTATCGGCCCGTCCCTGCTTGCCTACTTGTGTTGGAACCAATCCGTCGCGATCATCGGCCCGGCCCGAGCCGCGTTTGTCTATTACTGCCTTCCTTTGTTCAGCGGCGTTGAAGCCCTCATATTGTTGGGTGAAGCGGTCCATGCTGTTCACGTGTTGAGCGGTATCCTGATCTTGGGGGGTGTCGTTTTTGCCACCAAGGACTGATAGCCATGCGCGGTCGCTTTCAAGCGAGTAGTTCGTGCGGATAGCAGATCTTGCGGTTTCTGGTAGGACTCCTCTGCTGCGAACTGCGCGGCCTGACTTCCCTTCAGAAACTCGACCATATGGC
>JACRDE010000605.1 GCA_016212935.1 Desulfomonile tiedjei
CCGGACCAGCTGAACAATGCTCCGAACGCGACAATGGACCGGAAAGACACTAGAGTAAATGTCACTGCACTATCAGCACCATGGTGGGCGTGATCGTGAACGTCCGGGGCGTGGCTCATGTCGGCTCCGTCAGCCTGGACATGGGAGTCCATATCCCCCCCTATCAACATGGAAATCACTTGCCAGACGAAAATAACGCTGAATAGGAGTGCGGACATAGCGAAGGCTTTGTTCAGCCATGAGAGTCCTTGCCAAAATGCTTCCATTGAATCCGTCCCGGCTGGAATTGTGATTCCGGCCCCAAGGGAAGTGGGTCCCCGACTAAATTCAGCAGCTGGCATGGCAGAAGGCCCCATCTTCCGCCAAGGTCAAGCCCGCACGTTACAAGGTGAGACCTGCACACATCAAAGAGTATCGTTCTGATAAGCCGGAATCAAGCGAAAACCTAAGAAATAGGGATCAGCGTGAAGCTTAGCAGGTGTCAGCCAGGTTCAACACTGCGAACTTGATCTTGATCGTCGCCTGTTCCACACCGCTGCGATACTGGCCTCCCAAATTCTGGGAACCTGTAGAATAGACGTCAGATGCAGTCTTGAATGAACCGACAGCTCCGTGAACTCGGACTTCACGCCAATGTCTGATCATGCTGGGAACGTTCAGGCTTGGTATTAAGCCAGGTCCGCCTCGGATTCTCTTTGTCCCACATAAAAAATCTCAACATTTTCTGAGGCTTCAAGTAGCTCCGTGATTCTTAGAGCAATTTCTTTTCTTTTGTTGCTTGCTTGCCAAGCTTCCCATCCTTTTATGTCCGTCCAAGTGCTAATCACCAATAATTTATGGGGTTCTTCGACAGAAATTAGTGTCTGGCCGGACACGAAACCTGATCGTAGCGTGCCTGCGGCTCTAAGTTCCCTGAGTAATTTGTGACCGTCCTCTATTCTATCTTTCTTGAACTTCCTCACCGTCAGTACTTTTATTGCCATCGCCTTTTCCCCACTGAGCACCTATCGAGTGGAATAAGAAACGAGAACGCCTTGAATCCACTCTATCACTATTGGCTACAAAGTTGATAGGTTTTCATTATATTGCGAGAGATAGACGAGCGTTTCGGCATCTTGGGTCCGATCGGGAGTGACCTGGAGGATGCCAGATCCTGGGTTCACAGCAAGCACACTCAGCTTCAAATGGTTCGAGAGAGGATCTATCAGATAGCGGCGGGGGATGAGGACTGCAATGATGCGGATTTTCTGCGCATAGATCCTGCCCTTCGACTCGCTATCGGGAAGGGCGACGAAGCGGGAGCCGGTCAGTCCAGGCTATCAAGGCTTGAGAATGAGGTCTTGGGGACTGAACCCGGCTTGGCGGCGCTCGAAAAGGCGCTGATGAGGTCGAATGATACTCTCATGAGGAGAAAGAAGAAACAGCGGCTCATTGTAGACGTTGATTCAACGGAAGATCCGGCTCACGGCAAACAAGAGAACGTAGCGTTCAACGGTCATTTTGGGAAGAACTGCTTTCACCCGATCTTCGCTTTCACCAGCGACGAAAACTGCCTGGGGGCTAAGCTGAGACAAGGAAACGTCCATTAGGCGGACGGCATTTTCGATCTGCTCGATCCCATCGTGCAACTGTATCGACCTCGTTTCACGCTTTTCTGGCTTCGAGGTGACGCTGCGTTGGGACAAGACGAGCTGCCACCGATTCGCAGCCAACCAGGCCCGGTTGCTCATGGGGGTTTTGGCCTGCAACCTTCTGCAAATGCTCAGGCAATTTTACCTCATGGGCGAAGAGGTCAAACGGTCAATGGAATGGCTCATCAAGCGCCTGGTCAAGGTGGGCGAGAATCTCCTACCACGCAAGGAGGTGGTGTGTTCATGTGGCGTCTGCGTTTCCCTTGGTTGAACATTACCGCGCTGTGTTCGGGTGAAAAGCGTGGTGGAAAAAATGGTTGGCGGAGTGACGGAGGGGGAGTTACGCTCAGAAAAGGGAAATAACAGGCTTTTCAGCAAGGCGACGACGGTTTTACCTCTGTCGGGCATTGTGGGAGGAGATACGGAGGCCTTTACAGGCCCAAGATTACATCCTTTGATCGGTAATTGGTGCCCAAAACGTCAGGAATCGCAAGACCGCCGCATAATTCCGGCTCATAAGAAGTGCCTCCCTGATTTTACATATTTGAAAGCGAAATGGTGTTCGACTATATCCCGCCGCCTATCCCCAAAAGCAAGCACAATTCTCTCCCAAGAAGTCACGCAGGGACATGAGCTGCCTGATGCCCTTACGGTGACCTTCCGATAAGTGATTACGCGTGGCGAAGAAGCCCTGAAGAAGTACCATGTTGGGATCCATGAAATCTCCCATGCCATTCTATGTCTCGTTATGTCAAAGATCAGATGCAAACAGTGGCAGGGAGAGCTTTTACAGATTGTTCCACATGCTTAGTGCACTGCGAATTTTTTTCTTGCCGTCGTTTGTCCAATTTGCGAATATTGAGGCTAGGTGTTGACTAAGCGCTGGCATGCTTGATGCTCGATTTTGCCGACTGCCGTATTATTCGAGACGGAAACGTGGTTTTCTTCCCTAAAACATCAGCGAAGTGACGGGGGACCGAGATCAGAAAGGCCTGTGCGAGACATCACCATGTTCGCTCTGCTGCGACGAGAGGATGTCCTTGTCCGAAGCGAAAACACTAGCCAAATCGTGCTCGAACTGAGAAATCTCGGGGGACGTCATCGACATGCGGAGCGCGTTTGAACCGGGGGAAGCCCCCCTTGCATTACGCGGCGATTTCGGCTGCAGGGCCGTGATCATAAGCAGTTCAAATTAGAGAGGTAATGGAGGCAGGTGCTATGTTCCGTCACGCTCCTTTTGGAAGGTGGGGGATGAGAGGTGCCGTCGTGCTGGCGGTCCTGGCGACAATGATGTGGGGACCCGATGCTTCGATAGGCGTCGGGTCGCCAGTGTCGGGATATTTGGGGTGGTCGTATCTGGATTCCGGAGGGTCCACTTGGTACTTCTACAACGATGTCGGTCGCTTCTCATTTAATAATTCAACCGGCAAATGGTCCGGTTACGACAAGTACGGCGGGAAATGGCAGACCTTGAGTGGCGCCGGGGCTTCTGCAAGCTACATCTTTGACGGAACTTCGCATGACCTCCGCAATGGCTGGTCTTACTTGTACAGTGCCTCGACCCAAACAGGTAACTGGCTTAGGAGCGGAGCGGTCCGATTCGGCTACAATTTCTCCGAGGGCCGGTGGTACGGGATCGATCCGTATGGCGGGGGATGGCAACGTCTCAGCGCCCCACTTCGCCCCTCGAGTTTCGTCGGTAACGGGACGCTGCAGGACCTCGGAAATAACTGGGCCTTCGTTTACGGCTACGCGGGTGACACGGGAAACTGGGCGAGGAGTGACACGAGTGCTGCTCGTTTCAGTTACAACTATTCTACCGGCCGCTGGTCTGAATACGACCCGGGCACGAGTACATGGAAAACTCTTAGCTCTGTATGGCGTTCAGCGAGTTTTGTCGGTAACGGGGTGCCGAAGGACCTCGGAAATAACTGGGTTTTCGTGTACAGCTACGCAAGTGACACGGGAAACTGGGCAAGGAGTGACACGAGCGCTGCTCGTTTCGGGTACAATTACTCCACTGGCCTATGGTCTGAGTACGACCCTTACACGAGCTCATGGAAGAGTCTCAGCTCTCCAGGGCGATCCGCTGCGTTTATAGGTTCAGGAGCGCTCTACGATCTGAACAACGGCTGGAATTTCACTTACACATACTCGACCGATCAAGGGATATGGGCAACGGGAGGAGCGGACCGGTTCGAGTACAATTACACACTGGGTCAGTGGTATTTTTGGCAGAAGGACGCGTGGCAAAGCTTGGGCCAGCTGGCCCGGAGTTCTCGGTTTATCGGGGATGGGGACCGGCATGAACTTACAGAAGGCCCCTGGACCTACTATACTAATCCGGATGGAATGCTCATCGGTACACAAGCGCCTTACTGGACCTGGGACATGCGATACGATGTCGCGACCGATACGATGTACATCGGTTTGGAAACCAGCCTGTACGAGGAGCTTCATCCTTTGTTGGAGATGTTCAGGTTCAGGTTCGCCCAAGCCGAGTGGGACGACCGGAACCTTGTCTGGAACAAGTGGAACTACATGCGGAGTTACCTTTTAGTCGATACCGATAACGTTGAGTCGTTGGAATGGTCTTTCACGACGCCGCGGGAGCAACTGACCACGCTTGGCTTGTGGGGCTTTCCGCTGGAGCAAGAGGAGTTTTACCAGTATACTTGCTATTTCGGCGGCAGAGGGACCCAACGGCCCGAGAGTACTATCAAAAGGACGATCGTTACTTGGGACTATGTTAATACATATACGTATGCACCTCCTGATTATATGCCTGTCTATGCTTGGACCCCTTCTTACAATACCGCGGACGCGTACAGGCACGACCTGATAACTGCCGAATGGTGGTACTGCATAAATCCGACTTCCGCTGCCCCGTATTGGGAATGGAATCGGGTCGGTGATACGACACGGTACGGCTGGCGCCCTGAGATTTAAGACAATGTAGAGATTAGGTTCGCCGGCTATCCGGCGAACCTACCTCGGTTAATTATGGTTGGGCTTGCCCCTGCTGACTCCCCATCACCAATCAATGGACTTCTTGCTTGCGATTCAGCTCCACATAATTGCATCTTAATCCAAAACCTCTGGGATCTACTCCTGGAGGATATTTGCCTTGGTATAACTGGCCGCCCCCGGCGTTGCAGGTATCTTTTTCCGAGTGATGTAATCACTGGGGTCGAGTCCTAGCTTCTTGAGACGATACTGTAATGTCGATCGCGGGATTCCCAGCATACGAGCAACTCCGTTGGGACCTCCCACAACTCCTGCGCATTTGATCAACGCTCTTTCTATATGCTGGCGTTCTGCATCGGCCAGGGTAGTGACTCCCTTGTCCGTCTCGGGTTGGAACGGGTTCAGAATTTTCTCGATATCCAGATCCGTGATTCGCTCACTCGGCCGCAGAATGATCATGCGCTTGACAAAATTCTTTAGCTCCCGAACGTTGCCCGGCCAGTGGTACTGACACAGGCGCTCCAGCGCATCAACCGTATATTCGGGAGCCGGCCTTTTGATCTGATTGGCCTCAAGGCTAGTCAGTTGTTCGACCAGCAATGGAATGTCTTCGGGCCGATCCTTTAGCGGCGGTATGTGGATTGTCACCGTATTCAGGCGATAATAGAGGTCTCTACGGAAAGCGCCTACTCGGATACTCTCCTCCATGTCATGATTTGTAGCCGCAATCACTCGGAAGTTGGCCTCAATCGGTTGAGTCTCCCCAACACGCTCGAAAACACCGTCCTGCAGGACATGAAGCATCTTAGCCTGGAGATTTGCCGGAAGATCTCCCACTTCATCCAGAAACACGGTCCCCTTGTCAGCCATCTCGAACCGTCCTATGCGCTGAACATCAGCGCCTGTGAAAGCCCCCTTGCCATGACCGAAGAGCTCACTCTCGAAAAGTGAAGCAGCAAGGGCTGGGCAGTTGATTTTCACGAAAAGATGGTCTCGCCGGGAACTCAGGTCGTGAATTGTGCGAGCCAGGCAATCTTTACCTGTGCCGGTTTCTCCAGTGATGAGCACCGGGACATCGGTATCGGCCACGAGCCGCAGTTGGCCCATGATCTGCGCCATGGACGGGGCAGCAAAGAAGAAGTGGTCTGGACGGTATGCATCTCCTGAGTTGGCAAGCAAAAACCGCTTCTGACGTTCAAGATTCTCATTGATGGACTTGAGTTCCGTGTAGGCCATCATGTTGTCGACTGCTATGGCAACCTGTTTGGACACATCGGTCAAAACTTCCGCAAGCTCGGATAGGTAATCGGGCGTTTTCTTGAAGGAGAAATGAATCGTGCCCAATATTCGGCTCCGAACCATCAAAGGAAAAGCCATTGTCGCCCTGAGGCCGGAATCCAGCATGGAAGGAACGGACGGGAGGTGCTGGTAATTGGCTAAATCCGCAATAATAACCGGTCGCCCAGAACCGATTACCATTTGGGCGATGGAACCCTTTGCCAAGGGCCTACTCCCTGTGCCGGAAATTCCCTCGGGCTCGATCCCGTCGGCCGCAGCGAAATAGCTCAGAGACTCAGTCTTGATGTCGTACAAGTTGATGCTCAGGCGGTCGTAACGGAAATGCTTGTACATCTCCGCGGCCAAAGAGCGAAAGAGCTTTTCGCGCGTCATCCGGGTAATGATAGCATTATTAATTTTCAGCAGTATTCGATATCTAGCTTCTAGAGTCCAACGCATGTTGACCTCGCTGTTTAGTCGCGACATGAGCATCCGGATTGTATCCCAAATATGGGCACCTAGGGCAGAGGTTTGATCCCTGCCTCCTACCTGAATCTGTTGTGAGGCTCTGACGCTAATTTGCTTTCAGAGCAGTGAGATCGGGGGGCCTTCTTACAAGAAGTTTCTCCCAAAATCTTCATTATTTGAACGCAAATTAATATAACTCACTGTCGTGTTGCCACAGAATAGCACGTCGTGCCCGAACCACAAGCCCAATATTCGGCACACGCGCCCAACATTCGTCGCCACGTTGGGGTCAACGGCTGTAGCACACCTGAAAAACCACCGCCATAACGGGCCGTTACTAAAAGCAATTCCTTGGTATGGCCTTTGCTTATTGGAAACGGCAACCACCAGAGGGTGGCCTGTTCATAAAACTCGCCGGACCGTGTGCTCGCGATGGTCGTCAAGTTGAAATACGGACGAGGCGTCTATGAGCTTCAGATTCCTGAAGAGGCTGACGTAGCCGTGCTTCACCCGGCTTCTTTGCCCATCCTGGAGAACTTGGTCGAGGCTCTGAAAGAGGCGCTCGATAGTCCCCTGGAGCGCCCGCCTTTTGATGATCTGGTCCGCAATATGGCCCCAAGGAAGGTGGCCATCGCCGTTCCCGACGAAACCAGACCGACTCCGCTCAGCAGCATTTTGCCGTTGTTGCTGAAGCGACTATATAGAGCTGCGCCTGAGCTCGAGCCCTCCGATGTGACCATAATTGTGGGAGGTGGTCTCCATCAGCCTCTGGATAGCCTTGGCCTCACCAGTGTGATCCAGCCGAGTATTACCCCGGGATGCCGGGTGATCGCCCACGACGCCTTAAACGCTCGCATGGTGAATTTCGGGAAGACCAGCCGTGGGACCCCTGTCATGATCAATGCCGAGTTTGCCGGAGCTGACCTTAGAATTGTCATAGGGCAGATTGACCCTCACCAGTTTGTCGGCTTTACTGGCGGGTCCAAAGGAGTCGTTATAGGAGCGGCCTCCGCACAGACGATTGAACACAATCACAGTCTGATGTTCGACCCGGGAGCCCAGGTTGGGCGTTTTGCTGGGAATCCAGTCCGCGAGGACATGAACGAAGCCGGACGAATGGTGGGGATCCACTTGGCCGTGAATATGGTTCTGGACTCCGACAAGAAGCCGGTTGGTCTGTTTGCAGGCGACCCCGAGGCTGTGCTCGCTGCCGGAGCCGATACCTGCGCTGCAATTTATGGAGTCAGAATCTCTCGGAAGTTCGACATCGTTATAGCTTCGTGCGGCGGTCATCCAAAAGACATTTGCCTGTACCAGGCACAGAAAGGCCTCAACCTTGCGTCTCACGTCCTCAAACCGGGTGGAAGAATACTCCTGCTTGCTGCTTGCCCTCAGGGAGTAGGAGACGACGTCTATTTCGAATATGTCTGCAAATTCGAAACCCCCCAAGAGGTGCTTGCAGACTTCAGACGACTTGGTTTCAAGATGGGCGCTCATAAGGCATTCCTTTTCGGACGGACACTGGACAGCTTCGATGTGGCCGTGGCTTCCGAGCTGGACGCTGAGACGCTGGAAATGTGTCATCTCCGAGCGGCTGAACCTTCGAAGGTAGTGCGCTTCTGGGTGGAAGCCTTTGAAGGAAGGCCGCGAGTAGCAGTGGTTCCTAATGCCAACACGACGTTCTTTGTCATGCAGTCTGAATAAGTTGAGTTTTCGCACAAGCCGGGAGTTGTTCCCAATCTACCCAACGGAAGGAAGAGAGAATGATTCATTTTCTGGTGCACGAGAAAGCGGATACGGTAGGTGTGGCTACCGTGGACATAAAGGCCGGAGAACAAGCGCAGGGTTTATTCATGGACACCCAGAAGACGCTTGAGCTCAAGGCCTTGAATGATATCCCCCTCGGCCACAAGATCGCCCTGCAGGATGCAAGAGTGGGTGATACAGTGATCAAATACGGGCACGACATCGGTAGGGTTGCAGCCGATATCATTACCGGTGCTCACGTCCACGTCCACAATCTCAAGACAAAAAGGTGGTAACGATGAGTATTCCCAAATTTTATGGTTATCGTCGTGAGAATGGACGGGTTGGCGTCCGGAATCACGTAGTGATATTGCCTCTGGATGATTTGTCCAACGCAGCGTGCGAGGCCGTAGGCAACAACATTAAGGGTACGCTGGCAATACCTCATGCCTATGGCCGCCTGCAATTTGGCGAGGATCTGGCGCTTTTCTTCAGAACCATTATTGGAACAGGCGCCAATCCCAACGTGGCAGCGGTCGTAGTGATCGGTATTGAGCCTGAATGGACGGACCGTGTGGTCCAGGGGATAGCGCAAACCGGAAAGCCGGTGAAAGGCTTCTCTATCGAACGGAGCGGAGACCTTGCCACCATAGCCGCCGCTTCGAGACAGGCTCTAGAGTACGTCCAGTGGGCAACCGAGCTTCCCAAGACCGAGTGCTCGATGGAGGAGCTCTATGTTTCTGTAAAGTGCGGCGAATCCGACACCACCTCCGGGCTTGCGTCGAACCCCACGGTTGGCAATGCAATCGACAAGTTAGTGGAAATAGGGGCAACCACCTGCTTCGGTGAGACCTCTGAAATTACAGGCGCAGAGCTGGTCTGCAAAGAGCGTGCGGCCACACCCGAGATTGGCGAAGAGTTCATGAGGGTGTGGAATGAATACAACGACATCATCGTAAAGTACAAGACGGATGACCTTTCCGGTTCACAGCCTACCAAGGGAAATATTCGAGGCGGCCTGACCACCATCGAGGAGAAGGCGTACGGCAACCTGCAGAAAATAGGGAAGAAAGCCAGATACGAGGGCGTGCTGAAACCCGCAGAGGCGCCAAAGGGGAAAGGCCTGTGGTATATGGACACCTCTTCCGCTGCCGCGGAGGCTGTCACTCTTTGGGCTGCATCGGGCGCGGTCGTACATCTTTTCCCAACGGGCCAGGGCAATATTATCGGCAACCCCATATTGCCTGTGATCAAGCTGTCGGCTAACCCTCTTACATGCCGGACGATGAGCGAGCACATTGACCTGGACGTCTCAGCTATCTTAAGGGGAGAAATGACGCTGGACCAGGCAGGGGACAGACTTCTTGAAATGATCATGCGGACATCGAACGGCCGCTTGACGGCTGCCGAGGCCTTGGGACATCGAGAATTCGTTTTGACCAAGCTCTACATAAGCGCTTGACCGGGGAATAGTACCATTTTGCTTTGATAGAAGTCACATGGCGGGCGTTTACGCCCGCCGCCAAAAATAGCGTTTCTTCTCCCGGCAAAAATTGCCGGTCTACTGTCTCGCGTCCCTCCGGGACGCCAGCCATCTGAGCCCCATTGGGGGCGATTGAAAATAGCCCGGTGCTTCAGCACCGGGACTTCATGGCACGATTCAGCGTGTCGCTTGAATTTTGAGACAGTTTGTCCCCGTAGCCGGTTGTTCAACTCGACTACCCGCATGAATGCGAGACGGTATAGCCTCGCGAGGTGTCAACCAAACTCCAGGAGCCGCCACACTTGCGCAGGAGCGACTGCGAACCCGCTCCGAGAATCCGACTGTGTGGCGGGCCCCGACGTTTCCCATTCCTGATTCGTGGGGTAGCGGGACTTGGTGCTCAATTACACGCCATGGAGCCAAAGATGAACAGGACTCAAAGCCAGTACGACCGTATCTCGGGCATAGCATTCCTGATGGTCGGCGTTTTCTTTGCGGTGTACGCTCGCAGGGTGGATATCGGCACCTGGAACGAGCCTGGGCCCGGCTTTATGCCGTTCTGGTTGGGACTTACCATGTGCGTGATGGCTGTGGCCCTATTGATAGGAAGCTTTCGACGCGCGGGCCCTGTCATGCCTCCCTTTTTCCCAAAAGCGGATTCCTGGAAAAGGGTTTTGGCTACTTTTGCTGCCCTTGGGGTCTACGCCCTAATCCTCAAGCATGTCGGCTTCACGCTGACCACTTTTCTCTTTGTAACCTTCCTCGTCAAATTCATCTTTCCTCAGACCTGGACCCGGGCGCTGGTTGTTGCGTTTCTCGCTTCAGTCTGTGCCCGTTTTCTCTTTGTGGATTTTCTGAAAACCCAGCTGCCCAAGGGGTACCTCGGGTTCTAGGTGTATCATGGACTTGCTCAGCCACATCGCTCTGGGAGCCCAGATCATATTCACGCCGAGCAACCTCCTGTTTTGTTTTATCGGCGTGCTCATGGGAACACTTGTAGGCGTGCTGCCTGGTCTTGGTCCGACAGCGGCCATAGCCTTGCTTCTTCCGAACACCTTCCACTTTCCGCCCGTGTCTGCGTTGATCATGTTGGCGGGTATATACTACGGAGCCATGTATGGCGGGTCCACGACTTCCATCCTGGTGAATATTCCCGGAGAGGCCGCATCAGTAGTGACATGCCTCGACGGCTACCAGATGGCACGAAAAGGCAGGGCCGGACCTGCCCTGGGAATCGCAGCGATGGGCTCCTTCATAGCGGGGACCTTATCGATACTGGCCCTGATGTTGGTGGCCCCTCCCATGGCGAAGGTAGCGCTTGCTTTCGGCCCTCCCGAGTACTTCAGTCTCACTCTACTAGGGCTTCTCATTCTAATTTACCTGGCATCCAGTTCAATCCTGAAAGCGCTGATGATGGCCGTTTTTGGGCTACTGATAGGCACAATTGGCATGGATTCCATTTCCGCGACACATCGTCTCACTTTCGGGGTGCTCGAACTTAGCGACGGTGTAGGTCTGATTCCAGTCATTATGGGTGTTTTCGGCGTGGCCGAGGTCATCACCAACGTGGAAGATGCCATAAAACAAGAGGTGGTCACTACCAAAGTAAAGAATCTTTTGCCAAGTATTCAGGATTGGAAGGACTCGTTCTTACCAATAATCAGAGGGTCGTTTCTGGGATTTTTCATTGGAATTCTTCCCGGCCCTGCACCTGTGATCTCAGCATTCAGTTCGTATGCCCTTGAAAAGAAAATCTCCAAATACCCTGAGAAATTCGGCACAGGAGTTATTGAGGCTGTGGCCGGACCCGAGGCTGCCAATAATTCCGCTACCGGTGGGGCTTTTATCCCACTCTTCACTTTGGGGATACCCTCTAACTCGGTAATCGCAATCCTCCTGGGAGCATTCATGATTTTCGGGATCCAGCCGGGCCCGTTGCTCATCTCCCAACACCCGGAACTCTTCTGGGGCACGATCATGAGCATGTATGTCGGAAACGCGATGCTGCTGGTTTTGAACCTTCCGTTGATCGGCATATGGGTAAAGCTCCTGAAAGTCCCTTATCCAATCTTGTTCCCCCTGATTCTGGTGTTCTGTCTGGTCGGGGTGTACAGCTTGAATGACAGCCTGGTGGAAGTGGCCATGATGATCGGCTTTGGCTGTTTCGGCTATGTCGCCAGGAAGTTTCGTTTCGAGATGGCTCCCCTGATTCTCGCTTTGGTCATAGGCCCCATGATGGAACAAAATCTTCGGCTCTCCCTGGTCATATCCCAGGGAAGTCCGTGGATTTTCGTCGAACATCCCATATCAGCGACTCTTATCGCTATCTGTCTGTCCTTATTGATCTCTCCCTTGGTGCCTTGGATCGGAGGAAAGCGCAAACAACTGCAGCAAAAAGTCGAAGGAGAAGAAGTCTAAGAAAGAAAGGAATTGCCCATGAAAGGCTGGAAATGGCTGGCCATTGTTTTGGTGCTCATCGCCATGGTCGGAACAAGCGAATGCGCAGAGAAGTTCCCCGCTGGGCCGATCACGTACATAATACCCTTCAACCCGGGAGGTCAGTCGGACGTGGAGGCTCGGTTGCAGCAGCCGTATCTGGAAAAGATCCTTGGCGTGCCCATCGTGGTCACATACGTCCCCGGCGCTGGCGGTGGTCTTGCCTGGACCAAATTCGCTCAGGCCAAACCGGATGGATACAGCGTATGCGGAATCAATACCCCGCACATAATCCTCCAACCTCTTGCACAGGCCGACGTGGCCTTCAAGACGGAGGATTTGAAACCCTTGTGCATGTTCGAATCGACTCCCATCGGTTTGGCAGTGAAAAAGGATTCCAAAATCAACAGCACGAAGGAGTTCATCGAATTTGCGAAGGCCAATCCCGGAAAAGTCACGGTAGGAATGTCCGGAAAGCTTTCCGGCCACCATCTGGCAGCGCTGCAGTTCATGAAGTTGACGGGCACGAAGCTCACGTTGGTTACCTTCACTGGCGCAGCTCCTCAAATGACTGCCCTCCTGGGAGGCCATGTGGAAGCTGCGTTCGGGAATTCTTCTGATCTTGTTACCTTCAAGGACCAGATAAAAGTGCTGGCGATAGGTTCCGAGAGTCGGATGAACCTCCTTTCAAACGTTCCCACCTTTGAGGAAGAAGGCTTGAAATTTGCTCCTCGCATAGACAGGGGCGTCGCTGTTCCAAAAAGCACTCCACCTGAAATTGCCGCGAAGTTGGAAAAAGCTTTTCTGGACACGGTAAAGGCCCAGGATTACAGCTCAAAGATTCAGGCGGCAGGATTTGTACCTCTGGGACTCAGCAGTGAGCAGTCGATCAAATATATTGCGGAACAAACAGAGCTTTGCACGAAACTGCTGGCCGACGATAACCTGCTGTTGAAGAAGTGAAAAGCCGTCTGATACTGATGCGCTTTCAAAGAAGTAAGATTGGGGGAACCCTCTTCAGTAAAGAGTTTCCCCCCAAACCCCCTTCCAGAAACTTCTATCATTTGCCGGAATCCCAAATTTCCTTTCAGGAAATGTGGGTTTCGGCGAGTGCTAAAAGTTCTTGAGGTGGGGTTCGGGGAGGAACTTCTTACAGGACGCGGCCTGCGGCCGCAACCAAACTTCGTCCGATTTCTCTCATAGAAGCAGTAAGTTACATCGATCGCAATCCAACTTCTTCTCGAG
>JACRDE010000606.1 GCA_016212935.1 Desulfomonile tiedjei
GGTCATTGCGCCGCGCCCGAACGACTCTCCCAGAGCCGCAACAGTTGGGCTGTGTCAGACCCTGGCCTGGTGGTCTATGTAAACCAACCCCAGTGCCCGTACCATCGAGTTGAGAACCGAAACCTCTTCATTGTCGATGTTGGAGCTGCCGAGGTGCGCTATTGTCTCCACGCGGTTGACCACTTGGCCTTTGTCGTTTTTCTCCATGAAACCGGCGTCGCGTGTCGCCTTCACGCGCTTGGCGATTTCGCCGATTGCCCAGTCCCAGCTTTTCTCTTGCCATTTGTCGCTGTAAGGCGCCCTATAAAGGACTTTGGTTAGCCGGTGAGGGTTGGCCGCTGTCGTCTGGAAGAGGGATGCGCCCTTCGCGCACAGTGCGCCCCCATTAATAGGATGATCAGGATCACCTTCAATGTTGATGATTTTTCCGGACTTCGTGTCAGTGCTCACGACGAGCCCGCACCCCACCGAGCAGTAGGGGCAGACCGAAGTGGTGTGCTTGGCAGTCTTCATCTTGTCGATCTTTTTCTCGTCGGCATAGGCCTTCGTAGGTCCAAGATCGAGTCCGAGGGATGAAAGAGCCGCACCTGCACCGAGCACGCCGGAGATTGCGAGAAACTCTCGGCGAGTCACACCCATAAACAGGTCCTCCTTCTCTCAGGATAATCGAGCCGTTGGACTTGCAGATCGACCCCCCCGGTCCAGCACAAAGATCGAGATTCGACGACGTGCAAGCCTAGCTCATTCAAGATTTCTTAAGTTGGAGCTTATGTCGCTACCGACATATCCCCATATGTCCTGGATGACATAATTAACTCAAGCGGTCAAGATGCTTTTTATTACAGGGGGTTATATAGCTGAAATTACCGTTTATATGATACCGCTGATAAGGTCGGTGCTTATGGGAGAATCCGCATAACCAAAGCGACGTTCTCAAAGGAGGAAAGCTTGTGTTTGATCGAGAAACTTCAGAATGAGCAAGTAGTGCGCCTGACATCGATTTCTTGATAGAGACAACAGCACAAAAAGAGACTAATCCGATAAACGAAATGCAAGGAAGTAATGAAAAAGTGTGCTTATAAGCGATGATGGGACAGTCATAATGGCCTACTAGCTTCAAGAGACCTGGCGATCATTGGAAATATGGCATCGTCAAAAACTATTTGACAAATAAGAGAAGACTATTATACAAAGATCCAATCAAAGGAATGAGAGGTCTTCCGTGTCAAATCTCTTCGCATTCACCTGAGCGCAAGGCACTCGTTACCCGTGGGTACGTTGCTCGATGGACAGAGCGAAGGGAATTTTTCAGCCCCCAGCCTAGCTCACCACCTTATCTTCCCTCGCTCTTGCCAAAGATCATTGCCACGTGTGCATGGGATAGGGAGGTAATTCCCGCAATGTTGTTGACTTAAGAAGCATTCTGTAAGCCCTCGGCGCACTTCGGCGAGAGCCAAGCTCCGCGGCTTATTTAGAAGCCTGGATTCAGGCGTCCGCCGGAATGACGGGGGAAGTCTTCGCATCCGGGATTGACGGCTTCGATAAACAGCATTACCCGACCTCCCTGATCCTCGCGAAATTTCGGAAGACTGAGTTTTTGCGACGGACGACGCGAATTTTCGAGCGCATCGTACGGCAATCATTCTGAACGACCATTTGGTCCGGCTGCACCTGAGGAGGCTGAATGTTGGAGAATCAACCAGTAGCTACGATTTGCAGAATCTGCAAGGAGAATTGCGGCATTCTGGTATCGGAAAACGGAGATTCGTTGAAGATCTCGGGAAATCCGCGACATCCAATTAGCAAAGGTTTCCTGTGTTTCAAGGGGAAAAACTTCGGTGATGTCCATCACTCGCCCCATCGACTCAGGAGCCCGATGCTCAAGAACGGTTCCAAATGGGTGAACATATCCTACAAAGAGGCAATTAACGTTCTTGCCGAGAAGTTCGATCGCTCGAAAGCGAAGTTCGGCCCGGAGAGCGTGGCGTTTTATAAGGGCGAATCGCTCAAGCATCAGGAAATTACTCACTACATGGGCCACTTGGCTTCCGGATTCGGTTCCCCGAATTACATCTCTGTAGGGAGCCTTTGCCATTACGCAATGGTCTTGGGGCATTCGTTAACATACGGCGGAATGCCCAAGCCGGATTTTGAAAGGATAAAGGGCGTAATAACCTGGGGGGCGAATCCCGTGAATTCCTCTCCACTGCTCTTCTCGAGCCTCAAGCGAGCGTTGAGTCAAGGAACAAAAATGGTGGTTGTTGATCCCGCTCGCACCAGGACCGCGGAACTCGCGGACATTCATCTCCCCATAATGCCCGGATCGGATGGATTCTTGGCCCTTGCCCTGATCAAACATGCAGTCGAGGAAGAGAGGCTCGATCCGCCGGATGAGCTTTCTGTTGGCTGGAACACTCTTTCCCAAATGGTGAGAGATCTTTCATACGACCATCTTCTCAGAAATACAGGCATTGATGGGGGTTTGTTCGATAAAGCGGTATCACTAATATTCGAAAATAGGCCTGGATGGGTCCTGACCGGATTGGGCTTGGAACTCCAGCCCGTGGGTGTTCAGGCGATCCGGGCCGTTGCCTGCCTCCAATCGATATTAGACCCGCTGAACAGACCATTTCCCGTGTCTGCGGGTTTGAAGAGTCTTCCGGGCTTCGATGGCTATCCGACCATGCCCCGAGCGATTGGCGCTGAGCAAGCGCCCTTGTACGTCCAGATGAAGGGTGAGGCTCAAGGTATGTTCGTTCCACGGGCGATCTTGGACAACGACCCGTATCCGTTGAGGGCTATGCTGGTAGTCGGGGGCAATCCGCTGAGCACATTTCCAGCTTACTCCAAACAGTATAGGGCTATGCAAGGTCTTGATTTCCTGGCCGTCCACGATCTCTTTATGACTCAGACCGCACAACTAGCGGATCTGGTGCTGCCTGCCTCTGATCACCTCGATAATCTGGAACTCCATGATTACGGTCAGGCCGGAAAGCCCTATCTAGGGCTGATCAAGCCGGCTGTCAGCTCTCCCATCGGCTGGCCCGCTTGGAAACTTCTGTTCAATCTAGCCGGGAGGCTTGGTCTTGAAAGATTCTTTCCATGGTGGGATAACCGCGACGCCATCGCATACAGGCTGTCGGATTGTACCATCAAGCTCGAAGATCTGGAAAACAGCCCGGCTGCAGTATTGGCTTATCAGCCTGGAAGTGTACCGACTGAACGCTGGTGCACGCCGGGCGGCAAGGTTCACTACCGGTCGGAGAAAATGGAGGCATTCGGTTATCCCGGCCTTCCTGACCCGAAAAGCCTGGACCTGCCTTTCAGCACAGACAGCGAATTTCCCTTATGGTTGAGCACAGGCGACCGCATTCTGGCTTACCAACACAGCCAGTTCCGTCAGATCCCCACATACAGAAGACAGGCCCCTGAACCGTTTGTGGATGTTCATCCGGACGCGGCAGCCAAGCTGGATATAGCAGATGGAGATCCGGTTTTTGTTATCACGCGGTACGGCAGAATCGAAATTCGGGTTAGTTTGAGCGACCAGGTCAGGGGAGATTGCATTCGAATCACTCACGGATGGGAGGAGGCCAACGCAAATACCCTGACAGGTCTGGAGCATTTCGACCCGATTTCCGGTTTTCCGTGGCTCAGGGCGCTTCCTGCGAAATTGGAAAAGAAGGACGGGTGACGATGATAGATTTCTCCAGCAAGGACACAATGACCGGCAAAGATCGTCTCATGGCGCTAGTCGCAGGACAAGCGATCGATAGGGTTCCATTCAACCCGTTTTCTTTGGGACTTTCGGCAAGACTCTACGGTGTGGACAGAGGCGAATTCTACCGCAATCCTGAGCTGGCCTTCGAGGCTGGGATGCATCTGATGAAGCAATTTCCCTGGATGAGCTTTAGACCGGCGTACAGTTGGGCGGATCGGGGGGCCTGGGAGTTCGGTGGTGCGATACGCTGGCCCGACGGAGGCCGGTATTCGGCTCCATTCTCGCCTGAGCCGGTCATAACAGAGCTTCATGAATTAGATTCACTTGCTGATCCCGATCCGGAAACCGCTGGTATGAATCCGCTTCAGGCCCGATTCAACAGTCTAAGCCGAGACCGTGGTCTTCCAGCTTCGTTGCCTGGCGGTACTCCATCCACAATAAGTTCCGCAATAGTAGGTAAACCAAATTTTCTCAAATGGATGATTAAATATCCAGAGGCGGTTCACAAGCTACAGCGCAAAGTAACAGATTTCATGATTCGCACAGCTGAACTCACGATAAAAAAGCATGGCGGTCCGAATTGCGGCGTGATGTGTGCCGTGCCCATGGAATCCAATCAACTGATTTCCGCAAATCTGTTCGAATCCATGTGTAAACCTTACATAAAAGAACTAATGGATTACTACATTTCTGAAGGAGTGAAAAACGTGATGGTTCACCTCTGCGGGGACCACACTGCCAACCTTCCCCTTTGGGCAGACATTCCCATTCCCAGAAGAAGCGTTTTTTCAATAGGTCATGAAATGGACCTTGATAAGACAGGTGAAGTCCTTGGCCAGGATTTTGTTTTGGCCGGTAATCTCGACAGTGGCACGCTCCAAGTGGGGTCGGCCGAGCAGGTGAAAGAAGAAGTGATGCGGTGCTTGGAATCAGGCATGAAGCACCCCGGAGGATTCGTACTAATGCCGTCGTGCGAAATTCCTCCTGAAATGCCTCTGGAAAACATAGGCGTAATTGCAGAAGCCCTGTTTGAACATGGTTACTACTCGAGCAACCGGTGACCAAAAGTTCTCTGCGATTGATTTTCGATGTCATTGCCGTCCAGAACGAAGCGAGCAGTAGGTGATATGAATCTCGAAATAGAAGATTTGCGTAAGGTGATCGATAACCGAAAACACAGCACTGTGGTGCTTGATGAAGTCCAATTACGGATCGGTTCGGGTGAATTGGTATCCATCGTTGGGCCTAGCGGCTGCGGCAAAACCACGTTGCTCGAAATAATCGCCGGGCTTCAGAGCAAGACAGAAGGCAGCATCCTCATCGATCAAGTTCCCATTGAGAAGAGCTCAGCAAATAGGGCCATAGTTTTTCAGCAATATGCTCTGTTTCCATGGCTGACAGTTCAAAAGAACATCCAGTACGGCCCCAGGATTCGAGGCGTGAACGCACCCGAAAGAAACAGGATAAGTCGAGAATATATCGAGATGGTCGGGCTTGCCGGATTCGAAAGTCATTATCCTCATGAATTATCTGGAGGCATGCAGCAGCGTGTCGCTTTGGCACGTGCTCTCGCGAACGATCCGGACATTCTCCTTCTTGACGAGCCCTTTGCCGCTCTGGATGCCCAGACCAAAGAGAATTGCCAGCAAGAACTACTCTATCTTTGGGAAAAGACGGGGATTACTATTCTGTTCGTCACCCACGATATTGGTGAAGCCCTGTTCCTGTCCGATCGCGTATTCCTTATGACAGCCAATCCCGGGACGATCACAGAATGCATCGATGTAGATATGGCGCGGCCGAGACGCCATTCGGTGCGGCTTGACCCTGGATTTCGTATGAAAGAAGCTCAGATCAGGAGCTTTCTGTATAACGGCGTGCGCGAATTAGGCGTCGATCAATCCGGGGGATTCCCGGTGCGCCTGGCTCGATGAGTTTATCATGAAACAAGCGGCATACAAGATTGCTCTTCCACTACTCTTTCTCGCTCTGTGGTACTCGATATCGAGGTTTGGACATATATCGCCTCTGATACTGCCTGATCCCGAATCCACAGTTAGAGCCTTGATTTCGCTTATCCAGAGCGGAGACTTGGCCCTGAACACTTATGTGAGCCTCAAGAGGAGCATGGGAGGGTTCCTGCTGGGATCTTTCTTGGGAGTAGCTTCCGGCATACTGATCGGATGGTCCCATTTCTGGGAGGATTTTTTTGATCTGGCCATAAACTTTGTGCGAGCCATACCAAAGACGGCCCTGGCTCCCTTGTTCATAGTGTGGTTCGGATTGGGAGACTCGGCAAAGATACTGCTCATTGCCTTCAGCAGCTACTTTTTCACCGTGATCCCCACCATAGAAGGAGTCAAGAATGTGGACTCTCTTTACGTCAAGACAGCCAGATCTATGGGAGCAAACGAATTTCAGATCATGACAAGCGTTATCATGCCTGCCGCAATGCCGGCAATTTTCGCGGGTCTAAGATTGACTGTGACCACTGCCCTGATCGTCCTCGTGATGGTGGAAATCGTCGCGGGGAATGACGGCCTGGGGTATCTTTTACAGGAAGCTCGCGGAAACCTCGATATGGCGATCATGTTTGCAACCCTCTTTGCGCTAGGTGTGCTTGGTTACTGTCTCGATGCAGCAATGCAGTATCTCGGAAAAAAACTTATGCCCTGGAGAAAGGGCAAAACCCTCTCAATGTGACCGGAGCGAATCATGCTTGATGAAACAAAACTATGGGGATCAAAATTGAATGGAAATAGCTTGAGAAAAAGTTCTTCGATCATGCTGGCCGCAATAGTGGCTTGCTTGCTTTTTTCACAAGTTGCCCTCGGCGCAGATCGGGAAAAGATGAAGCTAGTGTACGCTTCGTACTTGGATTTCTGTATGGACGTGCCCATCGCAATAGAGAAGGGCTATTTCGGTCAAGTCGGTCTGGATTTGGAAGCTGTCGATATATCAAGTGTCGCAACTCGCATCAGCTTACTCCCCAAAGAGGACATCGACGGCTGTTTCATGGCTTCCTCCACAGCTCTCTTCCTGGTGGAAAAAGGCCTTGATTTGGTTCTGGTGTGCGGGATAGGAAACCGTTCTTTCGACTATGCTGTGCTCAAAGACTCGCCCATCAAGGACATAAAAGACTTTGGAGGCAAAAAGATCGCAAACTTGGCCAAGCCCTCCAATCCCTGGTTAGCCCTCGAATACGATCTGACGGCAAATGGAGTGAAGGGTTACACAGTGATTGCTACAGCAGATGATGCGGACCGCACTTCCATGCTGCTGAGCGGAAATGTTGATGTCGCAATGTCTTCGCCTGCAATGGAGTGCAAACTCGGCGACCAGATTAGAGTTGTTCACTGCTGCACTACCAGCAAATACTTGTGGAATTCCTGCGGATGGTTTTTTAAACGAGATTATATCAAAAAGCACCCTGAAGCCATTCAGAAGTTCGTGCAGGGGTTAGCCATGTCGAGGAAGATCATAAACGGGGATCCTGAAGAGGCAATAAAGATCTATTCCAAGTACAATAAAATGGATCAAACCACCTACAAGAAGCCTTTTCAACTGCCCTCATTTGACAGTCCGCCTGTAATCTACATCTATGGATTGGAGGAAACCCACAGGATAATGCAGCAGTTCAATTTGCTGAAAACCAAGATTGAAATTGGCAACCACGTCAACGGCCAGTTCGCCAAACCGCTTGATGCTCGGTATTGATCGTCAATCATCGACCGCTCATCATGAAGTCCCACAAAAAATGCCAGCATGGCAGAAAGCATCCCTGCACCCTTTTTGATGCTTACAGCGCTTTTGTTTGGACTGATACCAACTCCGATGGCGTAAGAAGCCACAACGAAAGCGTGAAAGAGTTGTGGAAGGACCGGCATCTTGCCGGTCGCTACTGCAGCCACTTTCATATGAACCCCCAATTTTTATTACTCTGAACTATAGCTATTGCCCAAAATAATGTCCGATTGAGCACTCTAGTATGAACACAGCAAGCGAGACACTCGATCAAGGGTGCTGGCTGTTACCACGAAGAGCATTAAATCAGCCCACCCCGTCACCCCGGCGACAGCCGGGATCCAGACTTGCGGCGTTCCGCTGGACTGAAAAACTGGATTCCGGCGTTCGCCGGAATGACGGGACTTGACATTGCAAATGGTACAAGAGTTTTGGCAATAGGTATAGCACTGGTATCATTGGGTCAGTGTGCCTCAGCTGTCTTACGGCGATGAGCAGTATCGAATATCGCGTCTGACCCAGGGAACGATGGAGACGGACGCTCAAAAACCCCTGAAGAAAATGACATAGGCGATGACAGCCGATACAAGTGCGCGGGCCATTCCGCCTTGCCCCATCCTGCCAGACTGTTTTCCTGTACGGAGCCACACGGCAAATTCTGATTGACCCGAGGCCGTTCGGTAGGGTACGCTCAAGGATCGGATGTATTAAGCTTTTCAGCACGTGGCGGCGGCCTTGTCTCTCACGGGTCTTGCCGGGTACCACAGAGCGGTTTTTCCGGGTCACAAGAACCATCCTGCGATGAGGCTCCGGTCAAAGGATCTCGCAATTGGCGAGACCCCTGCACCATTCGGGTGAGAGCCGATTTGCTTTTGGCCATACTGGATTCTGATTGAGCGCCGATTCCTTGCCTCCCGTTGGCAACCGGGGCACAGTCGAATCGGAATGATAGACCCAAGAACAAGGGGGTTACTATGAAAAGGATATCGGTGGCGTTGGCCATATTGTCGCTCTGTGCGTTGTCGGCTGCTGGAGAAGTTGCGCTCGCAGCGGCAGAGCCACCGCCTGTGACAAAGGTGGTTCTATACAAGCATGGCATGGGTTACCTCGAGAGAGAAGGGAAGATCAATGGCAATGCCACACTTTCTCTCGCATTCCGCACTGAGCAGATGAAGGACCTCCTGACCAGCTTCTTCGCTGTAGACCTCGGCGGCGGCAGGATCTCGTCAGTCCGGTACGAAACACGTGACCCCCTCTCCAAGCAGCTTCAAGATATCCTGATCAAAGTGCCCGAGGAAGCGGCGCTAAGCCAGTTTCTGATGCAGCTCAAGGGTGCTCGGCTCATCGCCAAAGCAGCCGGCGAAACCGTGGATGGGCGCATCCTTGGTGTCGAGCCCATTACCGAAGTTGTTAACAATCAGCCGATAAAGAAGAGCTACCGTCTGGTTCTGCTGACCGAGGCCGGCCAGATCCGCTCCCTGGACCTCTTTGCCATCTCAGAGTTCTCTCTGGCCGACGAGGCGCTCCAGCGCGACCTTCGCAGACTCCTCGATCTCTCCCTGGACAGCAAGTACACCAACCGCAAGAAGCTGACAGTAAGCGCCGCTGGACAAGGCGAGCGAGGCGTGCGTATTGGTTATCTCATCGAAATGCCAATATGGAAGTGCTCCTACCGCATCATATTCGATGAAAAGAAGAAGGATGCCCCTCCGCTCCTTCAGGGCTGGGCGCTGGCCGAGAACAACACTGAGGACGACTGGAAGGACGTGACGATTTCTTTCGTTGCCGGCAATCCTATGTCCTACGTGATGGATTTGTATTCACCCTACTACGTTAAGCGTGTGCAAGTGCCTATCCCGGGCTTGCAGAACCTTGCCGTGGATTGGGGGGCGGTTTCTCGACCCGATCTTTCGGAAGAACTCCCATCGCCCAGAGCTGCCTTAAAGAAGCGAAAGGAATTCTACATGGGCGCTCCTCCTATGGCCCAAACGATGGACCAGGCGGTCCCTTCGGCTCCGCCTCCACCGATGGCCGGAGCGCGGGGTGTCGCTAAAGAAGAGGCAAGACCCTTGGGAGAGCTCCTCGCGGGCAGCTACGAGAGTGGTGCTCAGGGAACCAAGGTCGGTGAACTCTTCAGTTATGAGCCCAAGGAGAAGGTTTCAATCCCACGCGGGCAGGCTGCCATGGTCCCAATCGTCTCGAAACCCATAACCGGGCGTCGACTCCTATACTACAAGGCGTCCTTCTCCCCCAAAGCTACCAACGCTTTCGTCGCTCAAAACGCTACCGACCTGACGCTTGAGGCAGGGGCAGTCACTTTCTTCGAAGGCAGCACGTCGCTCGGTGAGGGTATTCTCGGCCATACGCTGCCTCCGGGCAGCCAAGAGGTCATCCCTTACGCAGTGGATGCCTCGGTGGACGTTACTCCTCGGGAAAAGACCCATCGGGAGCCACATTTCAAGGCCCGGCTCGTTGATGGCATACTTACCCTCACTTCTGTGGAGACCCTCACAAATACATGGAAGATCGTGAACCGCGGAAGGGATTCGGCGACATTGTGGCTGCACCAGCCGAGAAGCGCCGGTTTCCGGCTCAGCAAGCCCGAGAAACCGCTCAAGGAGGTGGACAACAATTACCGCTTCGAACTGCCTCTGAAGCCCGGCGAGACTGTGGATTTTGTAGTTGAAGAAAAACGCGACGTGCAGGAAAAGGTGCATCTGGACAAGACCAGTGAGGATCAGGTCCGTTTCTATATGGCCCAGCCCTATTTGTCCGCGGGCGCCAAGGCCTTTATGAAGGAGTTGAGTGATCTTATGGCGCAGAAAGCCGGTTTGCAGAGGCAGATCGCTGAATGGACCGAACAGGTCAAACGCCTGAGCGAGGAGCAGGGCCGACTGCGTTCCAATCTCCAAACCCTGCACTCAAATGTGCCGAAAGAACAGGAGTTGAGGGCTAAGTGGGTGGCCGCCTTGGCCGCTAATGAAGATCAACTGGCAGATCGCCGCGCTAAGCTCGACGACGCCGGCGGAAAACTCCGCCAGTTAGAGGAATCCCTGGGTAAGAAGTTGCGGGATTACAAAGATGTGTAGTATACCACGCCGAAGATGGTTCATGACTGAATGACGGAGGAGAAGCACGCTCACGGAAGGCGGAAGCCGCGTGAATCTGCTGTCAGAAGGGTGTCTCGCTTCAGCAGCAAAGATCGCTGTTGACCGTCGGGCGTGCGAAGATGTAAGTTTCTGAGGACAGAAAGCGCCTTTTCCAGTTCTGAAGGCTCGGTTGGAAGGGTTGCTTATCCCGAGGGGCAGTCAGAGAATTAAGATCGCTGACCACGAGTTCGGGCGGGTTTCTGAAACGATGACAGGCTGTGCCGTTCGCAGCGAAGGAGACTTGCCCTAAACCGTAAACTCTACGATCTTCAAGCACGGCTCGTTCGACGACGCATAGGTATTATCCCGCCCCAGCCTTAATCGGGGTATCTTTCGCAACAGGGAGGGTCTGTGATGGGATTGGTGGACAGCAAAATATCAAATGGGATAGGAACCATAACTCTCAACAACCCCAAGAAACTCAATTCTCTCAGCAAAGAACTTATAGACGACCTCTGCAGCGCTCTGGAAGAGCTGAGACAGCAGGGTGTCCGAGTGGTTATTCTCAGGGCGCCTGCAGGGTCAAAGGTCTTCTCGGCTGGACACGATGTGCACGAGTTGCCGCTGGACGGTCGGGACCCGTTGACGTACACCGATCCACTTAGACTTGCCGTGAGGACCGTCGAGCATTTTCGCGCACCGGTGATTGCCATGGTAGAAGGAAGCGTATGGGGTGGGGCTTGTGAACTAGTGCTGAGCTGCGACATCATCATTGCTGCAGAAGACACTACCTTCGCAATTACTCCCGCGAAACTAGGAGTTCCCTACAACCTTTCAGGAGTCCAAAACCTAATCGTCACGGGAGGGACGCCGATCTGCAAAGAGATGCTGTTCACTGCACAGCCCTTTCCTGTAAAACGGTTGGTTGACGCGGAAGTAGTAAACCGCTCAGTGCCCGTCGAGCAGCTGGAGACAGTCGCCCAGAGCATCGCCGAGCAAATCAGCAGGAATTCTCCCCTCGTCATCAGTCTTCTCAAAGAAGAAATCAGGTTGCTGTCAACTTCTCATAACCTCAGTCCTGAGACATTCGAAAGAGTTCAGAGCATGCGTCGCCAAGTATACGACAGCGATGATTACCGGGAAGGCATCAAGGCATTCTTTGAAAGGCGACCGCCGGTTTTTCAGGGAAAATGAATTTGCTCCCGCGGCGCACTGAGAGGAGTGGTTCGCACGAGAAAGACGGCGAAGTCGTATTTGGCTGCCATCAGGGAGAGGAGATAAGACGTGGTCGATGTTTCCGGCCTTTATCATGACAAGCCGACCACACCAGAGGATGCAGTGGCCCGGATTCCCCGAAAAGGGAACATCTCCTGAGATCGGCAAAGGAAATGGGATTGATCCTCTAGTCATGCATTGCCCAGAGGATTGGAGAAACGTCTCGTTTCCACGAAACTTGACGCAGCCTTGCCTCGATGAGGGCTCTGAAATACAACGTGAAGGCTTTCAGGGCTGTGAGAGTCGATCGAAGGTGGGGCAATAAGTGCTACCAATGTTAGTACAAGCGTGCAGCCGTGGGATAACTCTCGATCAGTACAAACCGGCGCTATCGAAATCGACCGGAGGAAAGAGAAGAAAGTGTTTGGTATACCGTTCTCCTAGCGTGGATTGGCTATGGCAGCCGTTCTGAGATTTGTGGTGGCTGGAGCCGCATCAATCGCCCCGGCCTGCCGAACCTGTTTTCCTCCACAGTGAAGAGTGCAGAGATGACGCCCAAGGAATCATTGGAAAGGAAAAGGAAACATGAACGACGAAGACAAAAAGATTAGTCGGCGACGCTTCCTAAAAGCTTCTTCGTTGGTCGCTACCGGCGGCCTTCTGCTGGGATCGGACGCGCTTGCATCGGCTACCAAGAGCGATCTTGTTGCGGACGCTGTCTACTTTAACGGAAAGATCGCCACTCTTGATGCAACAGAGTCCACAGTCGGCGCTGTGGCTGTTAAGGACGGCAAGATCCTGAAGGTCGGCAGCTCTGACGAGATCAAGAAGCTCGCGGGGACCTCGACTCGTATGGTTGATCTCGGTGGCAAGACCGTCGTGCCCGGATTGATCGACGCACACTGCCATCCGATGGAAACAATCATGATGAAGGACGGCTGGGTTGATGCCCGCTATCCCGCATGCCCGTCAGTGAAGCAGGCCCTCGCCAACATCGCCGCGTGGATACAGCATACCCCAAAGGGGAAGTGGGTCTTTGTCGCCTGCGTGTCTGCAAGCGAGAACAAGTTCGCGGAGAAACGCCTCCCGACAAAGGCAGAGCTCGACTCCGTGGCACCCGATAACCCTGTGATTCTTGCAGACGGAGCGCACCTGGCAGTTGTGAACTCGATGGCCTTGAAACTGCTCGGCATCACCAAGGGAGTTAGCGAACTCAAGGGTGGCGGCCGCGCGATCCTGGACAAGGACGGCGAGCCGAACGGCACCCTTACCGATGCCATGGGCTCAGTACCCACTACGCCCAGCCTCAACGACCTGGAACGATATTATGGCACCGGCATCCAGGATTTTTGGAAGGAGTACGGCTTCACGTCGCTATTGGCCATTACCCCCGCCGCCGCTCTGCCTGTGCTGCAGGCGGTCTCACAGAAAAGGAAGCCAGATATCCGCTATACCGTATCGGTTTGGACGGATCCAAACACCGAGGGCATGCCTGAGAACCTCGACAAATTCAAAATGCCGGCAGGAGCCGATCCCGCCTTCTACCGTTTTGGGGCGATAAAGGCCTGGGTGGACGGCGAGAACGACTGCCGCACAGGGCTTATGTACGAGCGGTACAAAGGCCATTTTGACACAGACCCTCCGGGAGACAAGGGAACCCTAGTGACTCCTACCCCGAAAGCCGAGCATTTTGCCGACATAGCCAACCGGAACGGGGTGATATGCATGCTCCACTGCTCCGGCGACAAAGCCATGGACATGGGCCTCGATGCTTATGCGCGTGAAATCAAGACAAGATCCAAGCAGACAATGATGCGCATCGAGCACTTCGGAATGTTCCAGATGAGCGACCAGCAGCTCAGACGCGCCGGTGAGATGAAGAAGCAAGGACTTTTCGTATGTGTGCAACCCACGTGGCTCCTCGAACTGGTGAAGGCAGACTACGAGAATATGGGAGCCTTCCTTGCCAAAACGGGTTTCAGGTTCCGCTCGATGATTGATGCGGGCCTTGAGCCGTCCGCAGGCACCGACATGACAGGAATCTACTTGGCGAATATAAACCCCTTCAGCGCAATCTACGCGTGCGTGACCCGTAACTCCGATAAGGGCATCTTTGAGCCCAAGGAGGCCGTGACGGTGACGGAAGCCCTCAAAATGTGGACCATCTGGGCGGCGAAGTCCATGGGCGAGGAAAAGGTTAAAGGCACCATTGAGCCTGGAAAGTATGCCGACATGACTGTGCTCTCCGACGATATCTTCACAATGCCCACGGAGGGCCTCAAGGATGTGAAGACCCTCAAGACCATAGTAGGCGGCAACGTAGTGTACGAGGCGAAGTAGCACCAAGATCGTCAAGGTAGTAAATAGTGGCACATGAGCCAGGACGGAGGTACCAATGACAAGCGCCGCGTCCGCTGCATCGACCCGAACAAGATGCACCGGACGTGAGGGATGTCACTTTCATTACATGGGAGCAGGAACCCCTCGTTTGGTGTGGACTTCCGGAAATTTCTTTGGCCTTTTGGGCCAGGGGATTTTATCGACCCTTTTGGCGTTTTGAGACTGATGCGGTAAGGCGGGGCATCATAGGCATCTGGCCTGGTAAATCCTTCCGATCTTGCCCCACAACGATTCTGGGAGGGCTTTCTGCGAATAGTCCCAGGCCATAGAGACTATAGATCTTGCTGAAGGCATGGTTTTTCTGGGTTGAGCCCAACTCAGAAGCTGTCGAGGATCTTCAACAAAAAAGTCGTAGTTCGCTCCGCGGGATAGCTTCTCGTTGATGTGTTCCGAAAAACCATTGGCAGATGGGATGCCGATTTGGTTGTGCCCAATCTCCAAAGCCAGGTCCCCGACATCTTTCGTGAGCGACGTCTATCTCCCCCCTTTTGGGTAAAGCATGTATTGACATACATATGCATAAAAAAAACAGGCCAGACTATCCACCCATCTTTTTGAAGCTGCCCGGAAGCCTCTCGATGCTCTCTCTACCCAGACTTCGTTCCATCTCGAACTGGGCCTTCTCCTACAATGGTCAGGCTTCATTCATTTTGGATATCCCGGTATCGGAAATCTGAATTCTCTTGATTCTATGGTTCGTCGCTTCTGGTACCAGGCGAATACAGCCGGATTTCACAAGGACCCGCAGGTTCCTGCTTACAGTCGTCTGGGCCATGAATAGCAGTTTGGCCTACTCCGACACGGTGATGGCCGGGTTCCCAGCAATATTGTTCAACATACTGAATTGGGTTATCTTGAGGCCGCTCGGTTTCAAATACTTGTCATATTGTCTGGTGAGAATACGCCCAGCTTTCCTAATAACCGCACACAGGCATGGGTAGGGCGGAGTCTGCTCTGTGCGATTTTCTGATTTTATGGTATCGGCAGGCATTGCTACATGTATATGCATGTAGCGAGATTAACGTCAATCATTCTATTGGCGAGCTCAAACCCCTACAAATTAACCCGGCCCGTATACGTCCAACTGCCAGATGAAATCGCATATGGGGTTCGCAGAGAGGGTCAATGGGAGACCCCTGGTTTTGAATCCTCCTAGCAGCAGAGCTTTTTTCTGCCGATGGGGCGCTTGACAGGGAGGCAGAAACCTTGTAGGGTAACAGTTTGTGGGGATGTAGCTCAGCGGGAGAGCACCGCGTTCGCAACGCCTTTCAAGCCTTTTCGTATCAAGAAGTTACGATCACCCCCTAATGATTTCACGGCGTTTCGTTTCCTTTGATTCCATTTGATTACACGTCGTTTTGAATTCTGTTAGCTGTGTTAGCTGGGATTTTGGTGGAGGCCCTTCCACCAACGTTGGCTTAACGGGAAGGCTCAGCCGCAGCGATTAGGCGTTGGCAGCCTCCTCTTGCTCGCTGCCTTTCCTTTATGATTCTGCGATGTCGCTTAACATGTATAACCAGCGGTGCTTCTTCTTAAGCTTTCTCTCAATCGGTGTGCCGATTGCCTCTTCCATTAGTTTTTGCGCTGGCGTCCCAATCCAAGGGACGAATCCAATCGGCATTGTGGCGTACCCGACCACCTTTCGCCACTTCTGTGTCCGCCTCTCACTGCGGAACACCTCCGCAAGCACGGATTTCGCGAATTCCTGATCGAAGGTCACTTTCCCTGCGGCAGCCTCATCGATCAACCTTCGTAGTTCTTCTATTCTCTTGTCATTCAGGGCAGTTAGGAGGGCGTAAGGACTCCGTAATGCCAGATCGGGGAACGCAACGGTAAAGAATTTCTCTAGCTGGCTCCGCTTCTTTTCAATATCTATACCGTCGTGCCCGACGGACAGAAACTTGAGATTGTAAAAGGGCAAGAAATCCTGCCAGTCGTGGAAACTGACCTGGAGTTCATCCGCAATGATCAGATTTGCGTTCACATAGCTAAGGTAGTCTGTGAGTACTTCACGAAGCGCTGAACGGTACTCCTTCTTCCTCCGCTTGGCAGACGAGAGCAGCGCTTCCTCGATCAGTGCACCGATGTGCTGGGCTGCTACATGCTCATCGTGTATAAACGTCCCGAGTTTATCCATTATCACCGCCTCGACATTCTGCCAATGCCTTGGGCGGAGTTTGGCGCTGGAGTGAAGTGACGGGAGTCCGGTGTCCCCCTGATAGGCATTGGCAACCAATTCTATCGTCTGCCGGGAGAAGTTCCGCCAAATGGTCAGTGAATCCCGAAGTGGGGAAACCCACTGATCGAGTATCCTGATGTCATTCTCCATCATTCTCTGGTGGAGGGCTTTGTTGTTTCTCAGGATCTGCTGAAAATCAACAAATTGAATGCGCCCATCTGCCCTAAGATCCCTAAATGCCTGTGATACAGTTGCGTAAGCTGGCGCGGGGCGTTCCACGAGGCGGGAAAAGGAGGACTCATCCATCATGACGGTATCGCAGAGCAAGAGCACGTTAAAGTCGGGCATAAAGTATTGGTTCCACTGGCGGAAAGAGACGGGAGGCATAAAGTGGAACATCGACGGGGCTTCTACCGGTTTGGCAATCGCCTGGTCAATCCCGAAGGAGGTAAGCATGGCTTCCATTTTACTCTCCAATCCCGTGTTTGTATTGCACCTATCGGTGCATTTGGCGAAACTCTGTTCAGATGGTTTACAGACAAACCAGCCTGCGGGTTCTGCTTTCTTAGTCTAGTTGAGACACGCTTTCTCATCGTCCAGGGCTTTGCTTATCACTTTTTCAAATCCTCCCTCCCAAAATGCCTCCAATCCTTTCAAGAATAGACGGAATTTCCTCATATTCCTTTATCCAAATGGTCTCTACGCCAAATTCTTGGAGATCTTCAGCTCCGATTGCATCGACAATTCGAAGAATTTGTCTTTGCACCTCATGTGCTTCTTTCAGAGCCAACTTTCTGTCCCATCCTTCAGTCCGTCTTGATTGCAAAACCGCCAGCCTCTGAAGAGCCAGCCCGAGATGAAACGGCATCTCGTCGTCATCTTGCTGCTTATTTATCAAAAAGTGGCGTGTCGTCTTCGGCTTCCATAATTTGCGCGGAATGTCCATTAGTCGTCGCAGATTTGGATCCGCAAAAGAACACCCTATGAAAAGACAAGTCAGTTCTGAAAACTTGTTGAGCTGAACGACATTATTCCAGGCATAGGGCGTACCGTATTGTTCATGATATAAGTCTTCAGCGAGGATTGGTTGGGACTTTAGGCTGATTGAATGCGGTAAGTATCCATGAACATGGAAAACAGGCTTCTTTGTCTTATCCAATTCATCTCTGTCAGACCAAAACGGTTGACAATTATAAAATCCTGCATTCTCGATCTCGCGTTCAAGCATATTGTCATAATTATAGGTAATTATGCAATGAATACCCTTATCAGTCGGCGAGGTCTTAAGCATTCTCGCGAGTACCTTGTAAGCGCTGTTCGCAGGCTGCTTCACCTTCTGATACAAAATCTCCTGCAGAATTTCACTCAACTGGATAATCTTTTCTGAACGCTTGTGTTTTTCGCCCCCCAAGCGGCGCATGATCTGCCGAGCAAAGACCACCGGATTGCCGGGCGCAAAAAAGAGGAGTAAAGCAGAAAGCAGTTCACGAGTAGGTTTGTCTATTTTGTCTTTTTTAGGGTCATCCTGATCAAACGTTCTCGCGTGCAGCTCTAGCATGAGATCATCCCACGCTGGCAGACCATAGTCTTTTGATGCCCCCGCTCCCAAAACGACCACAAGGGATCCTTCCTTGTACGCATCTGCTAATTTCTCTAATTGATCCGCTTGTCGGCTTTCAAGGAACCGTGAGGGGTCGTGTTTCTCGTACAGCGCCTTAATTTGGTCACGGAGTTTACCAAATGATCCAGCAGTCAACTTGGAACGAAATGCCTCAAGTTTGCTTGAGGCGTCTCCGATACCGGTTATGGGACTGAGCGACCTCATCGCCATGACTAATAGCCCGAGATGACTTGCTATGAAATCTACAGTCGTTTCCCACCACTGGCTAGGCTTCTGATCTTCTTCTTAGTAAACTGATAGGCGACACTGAACCACCATTCTTGTGGGATCCCAAACGTGAATCACCATAGCGTAACCGTTCGGAAACTGTTTCGCGATCTCTTTTCGATGCTTGAGCGGGCTCTTCATCCATTTCTCTCTTCTTTCTTTAATACTGTATTCAGTAAAGACCCTATGCTCAGCGGATTTTTCAATTTCTTCATCAAAATCGACTGGCTGCTCACGTTGATCGTCGGCATCATCCATATTCTTGAAATTGAAACTGGCAGCTCTCTTGAAGAGGCCCGGTGTTTGCAAGCTGGGGACAAAGAGAATTGCTCCGTCAGCCAGAAGTATGTCAGCCATATCTCTACAAATCTCTTTGAATTTTTGATCTTCGTTTTTCCTCGGGTCACACACGACTCGCGTTATCCGCAACAGACGCCCCAGCATCTCTCGCTGATACAGAAATTGCGATGTCATCTGACCCACTTGCTCTGCAAAGAGCAACGTGTCACGTCGGAACTGGTAGGGATAATGTCCAATGATTTCCAAGACTCCCATAACTCGGTCATATACCATGAGCGGAACGGCAATAACTGTCTTGCCCGTCAAGACATCCTCAACACCCGCTTTGTCCCCATCTGTTAATGTTCCGCTATTGGCTAGCTCCAGCATCTGCTCATGAGTGAGAATTTTCGGTTTTTCCGGGTCAAACACGTCCCTACCTTTGCGGTTCTTAAGCCATGCGAGACATATTTGTCCTCGCCTCTCTTCAGCAGCGCGATAGGCTATGCTGATCTCCTTTTTATTTCCTATTTTTCCGACATTCCACATAGCACGCCGAGTCATTCGCACCTTTCTGGATCGCGCTTCAGGGCCTCCGCCAGTTGGCATGCTACGCCGCAAATCATCAAACCACATCGTCCTTGGTGTCAACAACCTCTTTTCAAACCTATCTGAGGACCGGGGTTCATGATCTTCTAGGCCGGAAAAATCCCTTAAATAGAAAACAACTGCATCTGCGTTAAATAGATTGCATATCTCTCGCGCTATGGGTTTATATGACCGATCAGTAGAAATTGCATACTCGCTTTCTAGGAGTTGATCGAGATACTTGCTGTGCTGTTCGTGCAGCTCGGCCATTTGACTCAAAACTTTCGTAACCCCAGAAACAGAATTTTGCACGCAATCCTTTCTGATATCGACATTCTTCCCTGATGCATCCGATACCTCTTTGCCTAGCAGACTAGGTCCCATCTCGTCTTTAATTTTTGAGCTTATTTCTCGGATTAGCCCTCTCAAGCTGCTTTGAAATTTCTGATATTCAGTCACTACTTTTTTGAGAGTGACCAATTGGTTTTGATACTGAGTAGCTCTTCCATGAAGCCCCTGAAATACGTAGCATTCTTGACTCTCGTCGCCACATGACAAATTGTCGGGTCGCTCCCTTCGGCATTGGAGATCACTTTCCTTTATAAAAGCAACTACTTCTGATTGACTATCCTTGATTTCATCCAAGAACTTAGGCAGAGACTCGCTTGCCTCTAGGGAGTGCGTATGTAGCTGTTCCAGAACTGTCAGTGTTTTTTCCCAAATCCGCCGCGACCTGCTATGATTCAATTTTACTGATATTCCGGGCCACGACGCGGATGAGGCGTTGGCAAGAACATCTTCCAGATATTTTCTTGCTTCCGTTAGGCTCTGGCTGGCGATTCTCTCAAGCTTTACAATAGCAGAGCAGGCATTCCTAGCATCTCTTACTCCGCCCAGTAACAATTCTTGGCGAAGCTCAGCTCTGCCAAGCCTCTCCGTCAACGGCAATTGTGGGAGCTTCAATCTGTTTAGCAGATCACCGAGAGCTAGCCCGACGCCCGCCGAACCACCTAGTCCTGCCGAAACAATGCCGTACGTTCGTCTTATCCAATCCGAAAATTCAGAAAGTCGTCGGCCCATGTGCTCTCGGTTACTGTTTGCAGCAAGAAGACCTATGTCGTTTCTCAAGAATCCCAAACGCTGTTCATATTCCGCATCGCCCTTCTTCAACGGAGCTTTGTCTTTGCGCTCAACCCACGCCTTCGGTCTATTCTTGTCCACGTCTCTAACAATCGTTAGACTCCATTTGTTCTTGGTTCTCTCTGCCTTCAGTACTTGATTACGAGCGGGAAGGGACGGACCATCAGACGGGATACCAATTTTGAAATAATGCACTAAATCGTCTCTGAACTTTTCGATCCGTGCATTGGGGTTCGAGTCCAATAGTTCTTGGGGGAATAAAGAAAACACCACCTGTGTGAGAGCGTTGAAAGCTGAGCTACTGATGAAGTCTTTTGAGGTCACCAGTCCCTTGCAATTCTCCAACAGTGTACAATCGGTTTTCAATATCGCATCCAGGACCTTAGCGATGTGCCTCGCTTGACTCACCAAACGGGTCTCAGTAATCCACCCACTGGTGCAACCGTATTGTGCCATGACAAGTCGATCAAATCTCGGTTTAAGCAATTCCTTCGTGACACATGAACCGACCGAAGAATAATCGTGATTATCCTGTAGAGTCGGCGGTATGACTTGAAATATTTCTTCTACTAGATTCTCGATTGCCCCTCGAAATGATCTTTCGCTTGCTCCCTCTTCGGGAAGAACAACAAGGGGACCAACTACCAGGAAAAGCGGCTTAAATTTGTCACTCAAAGGAGCCGCACTCATCATAAGCTCGATGTGGCGATCCTCTTCTCCCTGTCCTACGAGACGGGTTCGGAAGCATGAGATTGCTTTCTCGTCACTCGGATCTCGTTTTCCTAGCTCGTTCCATAATAGGCAATGCTCACGAACTAGCCAAAGATGGTTGCGCCTGAGGTACGCCCAAAGGGGATGAGCCTGACACGAAACCGTAAGCCACCCAGAATGTTGACGCTGCATGTAACGGCTTACTAGTTCCAGATGCCCGGTAAGTAATTCTTCGAAGAAGCTCCTACTGTTTACATGGCTTATCAGACCCTCTTCAATACTGTGATCTAGCGGGTTTTCATTAGATCCTTCGGCTCTTCCCCTGGCCCAAATGCGAAGCGGCAGATTGGACAATGTGGCGAGACAGTGCTGTACGACCTGAAGCGGCCAATAATTCCCGTCCACACCTTCGTTGAATATGCGCTCACCAAGAGTTGCCATCGAAAACCTCCCCAAGAACTTGACAGACATCAATTGCGCGCCACAGTGGCTGTTTCACAGGAGTAACGATGAATCGGTGTCGCTAGCCGTACCTACAAAATCGCCTTCGCCTCGTGAGTTGCACGACAAGCAATCTCAAAGTCGGAACCGTGACAGTTAGAATGTTTGGTGTAAATCCGTAGGCCAGATGTTTTCAAATACTGTATGGACTTTCCATTGACCTTCATCTCAAGATCACTATTTACTCTTGCGGAAAACGATTTCCACACAGCCAGTTCCCAGTCTCCACTTTCGAGCCAACCGCTAGGGCGCTCGTCCACCACAGGTGCCAACGTATATGCCTGTTTTGAGGAAACATCTGCATAGTGCCTGACCGTTGTCACTTTGAAGTGCATCGATCATACTCTGTCTGGCTCAAGCTAGGAATCCATAGTCTTTCTTCTCCAGCGGTGCTAATCCACTGTTCTCCACTTTCCGTTGGTGACAACGTATTTCGGATTGCTACCAACGATGGAACCTTCCCCGACTGTCTCCAGGTCTCCGTCGTTGGTTAGAATACCAGCGACGTTCACTTCAATAGATGCGCCTCCAGGCTTTGCGACCATACTGTTCACGCGCTGAACAAGCAGGCCATCAGGTGTCTCGGCCAGAATGTCCCAAGTTTCGCCGGTCACACTCTTAACTTCATTGCCCAATTTCGCCGCTTTCATAGGGTTCCTCCTGTTAGGTTGGACGGCCAAAATTTCTACAGAAACAAGCCTTAGCGCGTGCGCGACAGATTGGGGAACTGGGCGCAAAGCTATCATCCTTTCATTGTTCTCAATCAAGATTAACGATAAAGCGTTCCCTGGAGCTTCTCGCTTCATAGCGAGCTTAGGGACCGCCAGTGTTAAGAAACAAAAATTCAGTTTTGGCTGGTTTCAGGGAACTTCTGTAGCCGGAAGGTCGTACCAACATCTCCTCCTATACGGACATGACTACTGGCAATAATTTGCCGAAGCCGAGGCAAACACGACATGACAGATTTGTTATATCGTGTCAGCTAAGCTCTTAAAGAACGAATCGGCGTCGGCAGCAATGCACTGGAGATTCCATCTTCGAAGCCTAGACGCAGTGGCCGCAAGGAACCTTGGAACAACGAAATAGCCGGATGATCGAGGACGGGTCTCCTCAAGAAGTCTGATGATGCTCGGATCCCGGAGTGAGGTTCCGACTACTACAAGTGTGCGATGGCGAAGCAACTCGCGCGTAGCGTTCCAGAGTCTAGCTCGGTTCGCGTCCATTCTCAAGACGTCAGATTCGGTCAATAACAGACTTTCAGGGCTCTCCAGCGAACCATGAAGTTTGATGAGAGCCCGGCAAGGAAGCGCATCCTTGATTTCATTAGCGATTACAGCCAGAGGTTTACCGCTCACAATGGCAGCCTTCTCGAAGAGGCTGTCCCAGTTGGTGGTCACAATCAGATCGAATATGCGGACTGCCTCTATGTGAGCCGCAGTTGGCTCAAGCCCCTGCGGTGGATCAAGAAGTTTACTCGTCTCCTTCAGCAAAAACGCCCTAGAAGTAGAAGCCTCAACGTCGCTTGCGATCGCGGCAAAAGCGGCTCCGGCGGGGCTGACACCGTACTCGGGGTCGTTCCTGTAGAGAACCTGAGCCAAATGTTCCGCAAACGCAGCAGCGGAAGGCAGGCCAGCCGACATCGAGATCCCGGCTCCAGCCAGTAGAACTGCTTCCCGCCTCGCAACGGCAGCGACAAGCTGTGCTGGAACCTCGACCTGCGATTCGGCGACAATGGGTCTATAGTGGCTTTCGTAGAGGCGGAATTCAGATTCTGCAAGCGAAGCACGTCCTCGAATCTTCCGTCTAAGGAAGTCATTGGTCAGCAGGCCCACGAGTGAGTGACCAGCCTTTTCGGCAAGATCGACGGCCAGATCGAATTCAGCCACCAACCGCCCTTTGTCCCAATGGCGTACCTCTTCACGGAATAAGTCACGTTTCTTCTCGTCAGATGTCCGACGGCCGGGTTTGTACCGCAATTTCTTCAGGAATGGGAGTGTTGGAAGACCGCGCTGATTTGCTTCTCTGTATTCCAGATGCGTTACCGACAATCCCAGACCGGATTGTGGGCCATTCATTGGAATCCACCCGTAGCGTTCACCTAAGATGAGAAGGAGTACGTCGCTGCCTGCAATCTTGCTCGCAATCTCGTCCCACGTCCCAGTACCGCTGGGGAGCCACCCTTCCGCGTTAACAGGCTCGAAGTTAAACTCTCGTAGCCTTCGACACACAAGGTCGCGTTCGTTCGCCAAGTCCATCATCGTGCTGCTGATGAATACACGAAGTCTACGTCCCATCTTAGCGTTTCCTGCCCAAATTTCTGGCGATCTTCACGGTAGAACTGCGGTCAGCCTTCAAGAAAAGCCACGGCACGGATCATCACATGGCTGAACCGAAGCAAAACCCTCGTTACGGTTGTGCAGAAGTCCCTTTTCTATTGCTCTTGAAGGTATCTCAGAGCATGCTTGAGGTCAATCAGAAACTCTGCCGAAGACCACTCTGGAACCAGGAGGCGCATCTTGTGGTTACCTAAGAATCAGTGTAGCAGCACCTACAACGTCGCTACACTTAGTTCCAGAAATCCATTGGCATCGTCCCTAGGCAAAACGCCTTTTCTCATAGTCCATAGCACGCCTGCTCGGCTATCCAAGGGAATTTTTCTGTCGATACCTCCGCCGCCGTCTTCCGATGACAATGATTTCAACCTTATACAGCATGCCCTTTCGTGGTATAAACGGGGAATGCACCCGCTGGGCGCGGACACAAGTTCCGGCCTGGGTGGCACCCAAGGAGCGTTCGGATAACAGGTATCAAAAAATGACAACAATTTTTGCCGAAATTCTGAAGGCACTGTTATTTAAAGGAGAGCCGGACAGAGATCTCGTGGTCTTGAGCGATCCGACCAACAATGACCGTGATCGCAAGGTTACTGGGGCATATGGCTTTCCAGAAGGAGTTTTTCCCGATTTTTGCGCCATTCGGAAGCTTGCAGGGGGAGAAGGATTCATTTCGGCTATGAAGGATATGCTAGTGTTGGAAAAGCCAACCCGCCTCTTCATCGTGCCACCATTTCAATCTTACAAGGACCTTCCAAACCAATTGAGCACAGAATTTCATTCGATGAACCTAGAAGAGATCGTCATTCAAGTGGCGATGCAGAATCTCAATCCCGGAACAATAGTTGGGGTTTTGCTGCCTCTGGGTACTTTAGTGGATGAGCACTCCCGTGGCTTTCGGGAACGTCTCTCGGATTCTGGGACGATCATGTATGTCATTGAACTGAGCAATCGGCAGCAATTGTTGCCCGACGTCCATAGCGCTTTCAGGATGGTTATTGTCATTATGATTGCTGGAAAAGCGGACTCAGAGCTTCTCCGGTTCTGGAAAATGCCGGATACGGTTGAGGAGGAGCAGGACGAGCCAATAGTGTCGGATCTTCTGAGATTGTCCAAGCAGCAGGGAGGCCAAACCAACTTCGGCTACGTGCTGCGCCAACGATTACCACAAGGGTCTCCGCTCTCCTTCGATATGTATCATCCTTCCGTCGGAAAAACAATAAGGGATATCAGTATCCTGGGTGCAGTTCGACCTTTAGGTGAACTGGCGGAGGTTTTCTTTGGTCATCTCAACCTACGTCGTGATGCCGCAATGTTAACAGACTCTGATTCGGATCGAGGAATTCCGGTAATAGAGGGAAGAGACATTTTATCGGATGGGACCATTGTCGTGGAAAACACCCGGTACACGTCTAAACATGTTCCTCCTGAAAAGTGCCTCAAACCAGGCGACATCTGTACCAGAAGACTGGTTGGTCCAAAGCCCTTTCGGTTTTACGTGACCCAAATACAGGAGTCAAATCTAGTTTCTGCTTCCGATTCAGTAATAATAATAAGGCGGAGGTCATCGACTGGCGACGAAGACTGGCTAATACTGAAGTTATTCTTGCGGTCTCCGAAGTTCCTTGAGTTGTTGGCTTCTCAAACGACTTCACAGTCCATAAGAATTGGCGATTTTCGCAATATTCCGGTTCCGATCTCTGACCCCACCTTGAAACTGGCCTTGACTGAGCTATTGCAGGCTTCGGAGATTTTCTCAGTTTGGAAAACCGAAACTGAAAAGGCCATCGGCTCACTTTTCGATTTTGAGTCCGTCAAGGATAGCCGTATGTACTTACTATCACAAGGAAGGCGACTGAGGCAACGAGTACACGCTGCGCGTCAAATGGACGAGTTCAGCTATAGAGTTCGGACTCAGTTTCCACACCCTATTGCCTTCCGCTGGCGAACCGTTGAGTCATGCAAGCCGGATCTGGAAGGCTACCTTTATGTACTTGAGTGTGCGGAGATCACTCTGTGCTACTTGGCATCAATGGCTATCGTGCTAGCTTATAGAGTGATGAATGATGAAATAAAGCGGCTTTCCGAAATTGCCAAAAGATTGGCTGATAGAGCGAGTGGAACAAGCATGGGCGACTGGGTTGCGATACTAATTGATGCCCGCAAGTTCAGGAGACTCAGCAGCACCAGAGAGTCGATACCTTTTTATGAGGTTCTTCTCTGCCTGGACGACAACAGAATAAAACAAGCTCTAGATAATCTCAAAAGACGAAGAAATGATCAGGCACATGGACGCGGACCCAAAGGGAGCGACATTCCAAAGGCTTTCAAAGAAGCCAGATCCGATCTGGAACAACTCTTGGAAGGGATAGAGTTCGTTTCAGAGTATCCTCTCATCTACGTTGAAGTGACAGAAAGGGACTCTCTACAGCGTACCACAGAATATCAATACCGTACGCTGATGGGCGACCATCCTTTGGTGCCTCTCCAGCGTAATACTACCCAAATGGCTGAAGTAGAGGCCCATAGCCTGTATCTACTGGACAGAAATGACCACCTGTACCTTCTTAGACCTCTTATGACCCGGCGAGAATGTCCCCACTGTGGAAATTGGGCCACGTTTTATCTGGACAGTTACAATAAACATGACGACAAGTGCATTCTCAAAAGCATGGAGCACTCTCATACAGTAGAAGACACAAACATTCCTGGAGCTTTCAGACTGCTGGGCATGTTACCCAGCATGGCTCGGCGAACAGATTGAAGGCGTCCTGAGGAGAACCTTCAGATTAAATGGAAGAGACTCTTGTTTCCGAGTTCGTGGGGCTGGTCAGCTCGTCTGGGGTTTCGTCTACGTTGCAAGGAGCGACGAAGATCTCTAACCCGTGGCCTCAGAAAACTTCGCCAGCCGAACGATCTCCAGAATGTCGAGTTGCAGCAGTTCGTTTTTCAACTTCTCCCGCCTTTCTTCGGAAGCCTCAGAAATGATGATCTCAATCTAGGCCCTCTGGGCTGCTGGCCCGTCAGAGGCTTCTTCAAAAGCCCCGTAGTCAAGATCAAGCGCCTATCATTCGCGCAATTTCAGTTTCGATGTGTGTCTTCGCGCACATCGGAGACCTAAGCCTGAGCATCTATCCCTCCGGATTTCCTTTCACTTTTCTCTGAACCGACTCAGTGGTGTTGTAAGTCGCTGTAATGACTAGACCCGTGGTTACCTTGGCGCGCTCCACAGGTTAGTTGTATTGTCCTACAGGTTATTTCTGTGCCGCTCTTTTAGGCACCACTCGCGCGGCAGAATAGGCTCGTCATTGTTATTATACCATTTTCTGCCTCTTCTCCGGTCATCACAGGGTATGTATCCACTGTAACTTAAAGCTTGACAACTGGTTTCTAATATGATACTCTATCACCTCCGAGGTCGTTATCAGGCCGAACAGGAATGATAAGGGAACTCAAGGTTGCGCGAACAGGGAGGGCCGGAAGAGCAGTTCATGCTACGGCATCGGAGGAAAAAAGAGTCTTAATGTCGATTTTGGGAGGGTATCATGGCAGTCAAATATCGATGGAGTAAAGATCTTGGGTGGCACGACAAGAGAGTGGAAATTATCCGAGCGCTCTTAGAGGAAGGTCGGACTTACCAGGAAATAGGGAGCCTTCTCGGCGTGTCGAGGCAGAGAGTATTTCAGATTGCAAGTGGGGTCGGCCTAAGACAACCACAGCGAAACGGACCCAAGAAATGGAGCCTGTACGAGGCAGTCCGGCTCACCCAGATTGGACACTGCGCCTTGGACATAAGCCGCCGAATGGGTGTCGGTTGTGGCACGATTTCGACTACCCTGCGCAGGCACGGAATCTCCCCATTGAAGCGAATGCCCAGATGGGACGTGGAAAGGGCCAGGGAACTGAGGGAGGCTGGCTTGTCTTGGGTGAGCATAGCCTCAGAGTTCGGTGTGCATTACAACGCTGTTCGTGAGTATTTCAAGCGTCATGGACTAGACATGAGGCGAGGTCTCTCTTGATGATATGGCAACGACCTGGATGGTTAGAATGTGTCAACCTAGCTTGGCACATTCTACTCCTCACCACTGAACAGATGCACACACAGGCTCCCTCCATAATCTGTGGAATACCAAGACACCACTGTACCATTAGGCTTGACAGGTAATCACTGATCGACTATCTTGTCCATAAGGAGATTGTCTATCGAAAAGGAGAATTACTGCAATGGCAACCCCACTATTTCCCAAGCTTGACTTCACGAAAGTCGGTGACCAAAGGCGAGGAGGAAAGCAAGCCGTCTCCATAAACGGCAACTTGGGTAGATTGGTCATTTACCAAGAAGCGTACCGAATTTTCGAGAAGCAATCAGGACGCGCACCGGTGAAATTCGTGCAACTTCTTAAACATGCTGACTATCCTCACGTCTTTTGGATAAAGGCGTGCGATAGTGCGAAAGATCCGGCAGCGCGCGGAATACATGTTACAGGCGAGACGCGAGTAATTAGTGCCAAGAAACTCATAAGAGAGATCGGAAAAGAGAAAAGCCCGACTGAGCAATTCTATGCGGACTGGGATCCGGTAAATGAGGCACTGTATGTGGATTTGAACCATCCCCTTCCATAAATACTCCTTTAACTCCTTCCCGAAAACAATCACCATGAAGTCATAAGCACCAGTAATTCTGGTGCTTTTTTGTTGTAGCGCGCTAGTCAGGTCGGCTATATGGTCTAATCAGGTCAATTAAAAGGTCCGTCATACAGTTTTTTTTCTCGCCGCCCCCGCCTATAACCACCGCTTGATGGAGCTAACCCAGCTATATTAGATCTGTTTTTTTCTAAATGATAACCACTGACTTAACTGTGACCTAAAGTTGACAACCTAGACATTACAGGTTACTCATTAAATAATAGAACCAACATGGAGGTAACATGATACCCACAGGGACTAATAATGGACCTAACGGTTCCGCTCAAACAAGCAGCATTCCCTTCTCGTCTCTTATCTGCCTGAGACCGGATCAGCAGACAATGATCAGCCAGAGGATCACGAGTGTGCTGAAGAAGGTACATGAAGTGCCTCAGGAGTCTCGCGCGGGGGAAAAGTTGCCAAAGATCCCATTCGGCGCAGTACTTCGGGCCGAAACTCAACCGCTCTTCGACAAA
>JACRDE010000607.1 GCA_016212935.1 Desulfomonile tiedjei
GCACTGCTCTGCATCTTCATTTTCCAGCGGAAAATGAGGATGCAGACAAATGCTAGAAATTCTTGGGATGGGGTTCGGGGAAACACTTCTTACAAGAAGGGTTTCCCCGATTTTACTTCTTTGATTGGTTAGTATAAGTCCATTGGCACATGCTATAAGCAGATTTGACAGGGTCTTCTCTCTCTTATCCTTGCCAACGAGATCTACCCCTATTTTTTCTTCTCCTGGGCCTTGATTGCCATGTAGAGCCTTTCCGAAGTACAAGGCAATTCGGTCATTCTCACGCCGGTGGCATCATAGATGGCATTAAGCATAGCGGGGATTGTAGGCATGATTGCGCCTTCCCCAACCTCTTTGGCTCCGTACGGGCCGTTGGGCTCATTGGATTCCACAATGATGGTCTTTACATTCGGCATATCCAGGGCCGTAGGGATGCGGTACTCCCCGAGAGACGCGTTGACAATACGACCGTGGGCGTCGAACTTTACCTCCTCGAAGAGACATTCACCCAATCCCATGGATAGAGATCCCTGCATTTGTCCCTCGACGGAAGCTTTATTTACGGCCAGCCCGCAATCATGGGCGTCAGTCATGTTGTCCACCGTGATCTGCCCTGTCTCGAGATCCACCGTCACTTCCACAACCTGGGCCGAACATCCATAAGCGGGAGAGGTGCCCACAGCGGCCCCTTTGTAATCTCCGCCAAGTCTGGGAGGCTTGTACTTTCCCGTGCCAACCAGGGTTTCACCCCTTAAATACGCCAGCCGTGCAGCTTCCCTGAACGTAAGGTATTCTCCGGTAGGCGGGTCTGTCCAACCGCGGTGCTCTTTGATGTACAGCGAGCGTATCTTCTCGAAGTCACCCGCACCTCCGTCAAAACGCACCGTTCCGTTTCTAAAGCTGATGGACGCTGGGTCGCACCCCATCGCTTCAGCCAGGTAATTAACGATATGTACCCGCACCCGCTCGGCGGCTTCCTTGGTCGCATGACCGGTCATGAGAGTTTGACGGCTGGAGTATGCTCCCAGGTCTACGGTCAGATCCGTGTCGCCTGATACCACCCGGACATCTTTCAGTGGAATGCCCAGAGTCTCGGCCGCGATCATTGCCATTGCAAGGAGTGAAGCGACGAAGCAATCCCTATTCTCGGGGTGTAGGAGATAGCGCTTTGGGCTTCCGCCCTTGCCATGACAATGAGCGCCTGTAAAGTTGGTTTGGGACAGGACACTAGCGCCCTTCACAAGGCGGAGGAATCGCGCACGATCTCTCCACACCTCTTTTCCAAAAGCGGGCCCGGGGGACATTTCTCCGCGTGCGTGAATGGTCACCTTTCCCACCGTTTCAGCTCCTGTCGAATCAAAAGCAATGGTATCCTCCGTCTATGACCACGATGTCTCCGGTATGGTACAAGCTGGAATCGCTGGCGAAGTAAACTGCCATCGGCCCAAAGTCTTCCGGTTTTCCCCAACGTCGCATCGGAACCCTGGGAAGGACAGCAGCCTGAAACTTGCCCCAGGCTAGCAGATCGCCGGTCATCTCCGATTCAACCCAACCCGGCAAGATGGCATTGGCTCGAATTCCGTATCTGGCATACTCCACTGCTATGGAACGTATCACGGCAATTACGCCTGCCTTGGAGGCAGCGTAGTGTTCACCTCTAGCCATAGCGGAAATCCCCGAGAGGCTGCTGGTTGCCACGAGCGAACCGCCCTTTCCCCGTTCCAACATGTGGCGTACCGCGGCCCGAAGGGTAAAAAATGTGCCTTCCATATTGACCCGGAATATGAGTCTCCATTCCTCGGTATCCATCTCATGGAAAGGCGTAGACATTCTATGCAAGCCCGCATTGGCGAAACATGCGTCGACCCCTCCCAGGACATCAGTCGTCCTGGCGAAGCACTCCCTAACCTGGCTTTCGTCGGTGACGTCACACTTCAAGGCCAGTGTTCGCCGGCCGTATGCCTTCAATACGTCTTCTGCCGCCTGGTTCTTGGTCTCGTTGCGGCCCCAGATGCAGATGTCCGCTCCCGACTCTGCCAAAGCGCTAGCCATGCCTAGGCCGATGCCGCCGTTTCCGCCTGTGACTAAGGCGACTTTTCCTGTCAGGTCGAACTTGGATATGCTCATGAATCCTCTGTTCTCCAAAAAAGAAACATCAGTCGATGAAATGATTTTCATTCGTCTCCACGGTCAGCCCGTCTCCTTCCAAGAGACGCTGGAAAAGCCCTTCCGTTTTGACCAGTTCATAGTGGAAGAAATACTTCATGGTCTGCAGCTTGCCATGGTAAAATGAGAATTCGCTTTCCGGCAGTTCTTTTTCCAGTGCCTTGGCCGCGATCAACCCCATGACAAGCCACTGCCAGGCAATAGCAATGATCCCAAAAACTTCCAGGTAGAGGGTCGAATCCGCCAAAAAGAGTTCTGGTCCATGGTTTCTCGAGATTTCAAGGAGATGGCGGGTCACGTCTTGAAGTCGATGCATGGCTTGGTAAAGCCGGTTAGCGTAGGGTTCGGTCACGGGGTTGCTCCCACCGGATTGGATTGTCTTTTGAACTTCTTCCAAATAGCTCTGATAGGCCTGCCCGTTTTTCATCACTATTTTTCGTCCCAAGAGATCAAGACCATGGATCCCAGTGGTGCCTTCGTGAATAGGATGAATCCGGCAGTCGCGATAGAATTGCTCCAAGGGAAATTCATCACAATATCCGTACCCACCCAAGACCTGGAGACCATTGCTACAAGAGAGAATGCCCATCTCTGAGGGATACGTTTTGGCCACTGGCGTCAAAAGATCCAATAGCATGGAGCATTTTTCCTGGTCTTCTCCCTCCTTGACTCTCTTATAGTCCGAATACAGAGCGCATTGGAGGAGCAAGGCCAAGGAGCCCTCGACTACAGCCCTTTGGAAAAGCAGCATGCGTTTGATGTCGGCATGTTGAATGATGGGAACGGGCGGCAAAGACTGGGCTTTGGTCCCTGGTTTACGGCCTTGAGACCTTGTTTTAGCGTACTCAAGAGCAGCATAGTAAGCGGCTGAAGCAATGCCCGCCGCCCCGATTCCTACTTCTATGCGGGCTTCGTTCATCATTTGAAACATATAGGCCAGGCCCTGGTGAGGTTCTCCGACCAACCAACCTCGACAGTCGCCGCTCTCGCCCATGCTGAGCTGAGTAATAGGACAGCCGCGATAGCCCAATTTGTGGAAGATCCCGGCTATGCTAACGTCATTGGGTTCCAAACCGCCGTTCTTGTCGGGACGCAACCTGGGGACTACGAAGAGCGAGATACCTTTGACTCCTGGCGGCGCTCCCTTAATTTTAGCAAGCATGAGATTGACCACATTGTCCACACCATCGTGGTCACCACCAGAAATGAATATTTTCTGACCCCAGATTCTGTAATAGCCATCGGTGGTGGGTTCGGCCCGGGTAATGATGTCCGAAAGGGAGCTACCAGCCTGGGGCTCCGTCATTGCCATTGTTCCCTGCCACTCACCTGAGAACATATTGGGAATATATGTCCGTTTCAACTCTTCAGAGCCAAAGGATTCGATAAGATGGGCCGCGCCCGTGGTCAACATGGGGTAAACGCTGGCTGAATAATTGGCGGCAGCGAAAATGAACGAAAAGGAAGCCTTTATAACCTGGGGCAGTTGTTGTCCTTCAAGCTCGTACGGTGCCGTAGCCGATATCCACCCGCCTTCACCGCATTCTCTGATAAAGTCTCTGACAACAGGCAGGACCCTCACACGCCCGTCTGTGAGTTCCGGCGGGTGCTGGTCCATTACCTTCAGGGCTGGTCTGAGACGATTTTGGGCGATTTTTGAGGCGGTATCCAAAACTAGATCGAAGACCTCCCTGCTGTGACCTTCGAAGTAAGGGTGCTGAGTAAGATCTCCGGAGTTCATGACCTCGTGAATCATGAATCTCAAGTTTCGCTGACTGACAAACTTATCTGCCATAACGGTTGGCTCTCCTTTGATCTCAGTTCGCTTTTGTCCACTTTCCGTCCCGGACGACCAAGCCCCAATAGTCCATCAGCGCTTCGCCGTCGTCATTGATACTGATCTTGGACAAAGCCTGGAAGTCCTTCAAGTTGGCCCAGCCGTCCCTAATCTTCTCACGGTCCTTTTGTAGGTCCTCCGGCTTCCCCGACAGCTTCAGCGTTTCGATCAGGTGCTGAGTCACCAGCAGGGTGTTATGCATACCGGCCGTAGTCGTGTGCGGTAACACATCCTTGCCGAACTGCTTCTTGAAATCAGCAATGAACCTCTGCACTCTGGGATCGGGATTGCCCATCCAGAAATCAGTGGAGGCATACGTGCCTTCAGCGGCCTGCCCTGCCAACTTGATATATTGATCGGTGACGATGGGGACATCGCCGATCAAAGGCAGTTTCAAACCTTGTTTTGCCGCCTCTCGGGCAAGGTTGGCAGCCGGTGCGTACTCGCCGGCCAGCACCAGGCCGTCAGGGTTAGCGGCCTTGGCCTTGGTCACCTGGGCGCTGAAATCAACGTCTTCAGTAACAAAGTCAATGTCTTCCTTGATTTGGATCCCGAGCTTCTTAAGAATCGCTGGAGCGACAGTCTTTCCATACGTTTCGCTCACCTTGGACTTGATGTCCGTAAGAACCACTACACTTTTTATATTGTGGTCCCGGACCCACGCTTTCATTACCGGGTCGTTAATCTTGTCGCTCGTCATGATCGTACGAAACGTCCAGGGTCGATTCGCCTTGGTTAGCCCCGGTTTTGCTTAAGAGCCCGTAATGATCGGCACTTGGGCAGAGTTGACTACAGGAAAGACCTGCTCACACTCCGTGCTGAGGAATGGACCGAGGATGCAATGGACCTGGTCGGAAGAGATAAGTTTTTGGGCCATAAGAATGGCATCCTTAGGCTTGCACGCCGTGTCATAGACGATGAAGCTCACGTTGAGGCCCCCGATACCGCCTTTCTCCTTGATCTCCTTCTCTGCCATCTTGAGTGCGGCCTCTTGCATCAGTCCGAAGTGAGAGATGTAGCCCGTCAAAGGTAGTAGGACGCCAATCTTGATTTCCTTTTTCTCGGCTGCACAACTTGGGCTTGCGCTTAACGAGATGAAAAGGAGCAGCACTAGGCCGGCCGCTATAATCGTCCTCGACTTCATGGTGATTCCTCCTGCCGTGGACATATTGGTCATTCGTCAAATGACCTTTCGTGAAAAATGGCTTCTGTGTTTGGTCTCAGCGATCCATGGGTCCCCTTCAGGCGCTTTCACCGAGGTATGCACTGCGAACCTCATCTCTTTTGAGCAGTTCTGCGCAACGGCCACTGAGGGTGATGCTTCCCAATTCAAGCACGTATGCCCGGTCGGAAACCTGAAGCGCCTTCTTGGCGTTCTGTTCCACCAGCAAGATCGTGGTGCCGCTTTGGTGAAGATGTCCTATGATGCTAAAGATTTCCTGCACCATCAGTGGAGCCAATCCAAGGGAAGGCTCGTCCAATATGAGCAGTTCGGGCCGGGCCATAAGACCTCGTCCGATAGCCAGCATCTGTTGCTCGCCGCCGCTGAGCGCTGCTGCCATATTCTTCTGTTTTCCGCCAAGAACCGGGAACCTGGCGAAAACTTGTTCCAAGTCCGGACCAATCTGCGCAGCGTCATTAGAGATGTAAGCGCCCATGAGAAGATTTTCCAAAACGGTCATCCGTCTCAGGATGGCTCGGCCTTCGGGGACGAGAACCATTCCTTTTCTCACGATAGCTTCCGTGGATAACCCGCTGATCTCCGTACCGCGGAACCGGATCTGACCCCGCAGAGGCTTTACCAACTTCATGATGCTTTTGAGCAATGTGGTCTTGCCCGCGCCGTTCGCGCCGATCAAAGTAACGATTTCACCGTCCATGACCTCCAGGTCGATGCCGTCGAGAGCCCGGATCGGGCCGTAGTTGGTGACCAGACCCCGGACTTCTAACATTGGCCTTCTTCCTTTCCCAAGTATGCCTCGATGACCACCGAGTCCTTTTGGATGTCCGCAGGGCGACCTTCGGCGATCTTTACCCCGAAGTTGAGCACGCTCACCCGATCTGAAATGTCCATAACGACTTTCATGTCATGTTCGATCAAGAGGACGGTAATACCCATTTGAGAGATTTTGCGGATGAGAACCTTGACCGATTCCTTCTCTGTGGGGTTCATTCCGGCAACCGGCTCATCCAGGAGCATCAATCGAGGCTCGAATACCATCGCCTGAGCCAATTCCAAAAGGCGCTGTTCCCCATAGGGCAAGCTGCCGGCGTTCGCGCTCTGACGGTGGCCCAGACCGACAAAGTCAAGGATTTCGCGGGCCTTTTTCCGAACGGCTTGTTCCTGGGCGGCGACCTGAAACGGCATTCTCAGGAGCACATCTTTGAAAAGCAATTGCCAGAAGGAGGTCTTCATCCGGGCATGTCTGGCAACCATGACGTTTTCGACCACGCTCAAGTCGCCAAACAGACGGATATTTTGGAAGGTCCTGCCAATGCCGAGCGCCACTCTTTGATCCGGCCTGAGCCTCTCCAAGTTGACGCCATCGAAGACGAAACGACCTGAAGTTGGGGGCAGGAAACCGCTGATCAGGTTGATCAAAGTAGTCTTGCCCGAGCCATTTGGTCCGATAATGGAGTGAATCGTCCCTTTCATAACTTCAAGGTCGAGTAATGCGATTGCGTCAGAGCCGCCGAAGCGTTTCACGGCCTTCTGAACATTGAGTACGGGCTCAGCGCACGTGACCATCACTGTGCCCTCCTCCTTAAGATCAGTTCCTTCCACCACGCCACGCTGCATACCTCTTCATCAAGTAAGCCCCTGGGCCTGAGGATCATCATAAGCACCAGAGAAGCTCCAAAGATCTCATAGCGAAATTTTTGGAAGACACGGAAGATCTCCGGGAGGGTTGTCACGAGATAGGCGCCCAGGAGTGGTCCCCAAAAGATTTGAGAGCCGCCAAGGAGGACGTAAACCATGGCGTCGAGGGATGTCATGAAACCGAAGTTTTCCGATTCGATGAACTGGACGAAATGGGCATAGTAACCCCCGGCCAATCCTGCAATAAAGGCCCCGCCACCAAAGGCAAACGTCTTGAGGCGAGTGAGGGGCAAACCGCGTGCCTCGGCTGCGTCCTGATCCTGATTGATGGCTCGCATGGCCCGGCCGAGATGCGAATTGTGAAAACGATAATAGAAGACCAACAGCAGAAACAGCACCGGATAAAGATTGTAAAGATTCGTCATCGGCTTGATCCCGCCAAAACCGCCCACTCCACCGGTGTAGCTGAAATTGAGAAAAAAGACCCGGATGATCTCGTTGAAACCCAGTGTCATGAGCAGCAGATAAATGCCCTTGATGCGCAGTGCTGGAAAACCCACCAGGTAGCCAAAGACGCAAGCCACGCTCCCTCCTCCGAGCAGGGCCAAGCCAAAGGGGACGCCGAAGTTTTTGGTCAAGACGGCCGAACTGTACGCGCCGATAGCCATGAATCCCCCTTGGGCCAGAGAAAGCTGCCCGCAAGACAACGGCAGGTACAGACTAAACGCCAGAATGGCATTTATTCCTCCAAAAATCAGAATGGTGTTCAGAAATGGAGATATCACGGTCATCAATCCTCATGAATGAGAGAACCAAAAAGGCCGCTGGGCTTCAAAATCAAGATGAGAACCATCACACCGTAGGCAAAGGCGTCGCGGTATGACGAGGCCAAGTAGCCGACGCAGAAGGTTTCCGCCACACCCAAAATAATGCCGCCCAACATTGCCCCGCGGATGTTCCCCAGACCACCGAGAAGCATGATGGCGAACCCTTTGCCTGCCATGTGCGCACCCATGTAAGGCGAAATGGTGTTGTATGCCATACCGACCAGCACACCCGCGACGCCGGCCAGAGCCGAAGCGATCATGAATGTCTGGATAATGATACCGTTGACCTTGACCCCCAGGAGCCGCGCTGTGGTGGCGTTTTCCGCGGTAGCCCGCATGGCTCGCCCCATTTTGGTCTTGCTGACAAACAAGTGCATGAGAATCATGAGGGTCAAGGAAATGCTCAGGATGACAATCTGCAGGGTATTAATTCCAATTGGGCCAAGCTGGAAATTCTCGATACCCACGGTTTGAGGAAAGCCTACCGGCGCGCTGCCGAAGAGTTTCGTTGCGACTTCTTGCAGGATAATAGTAACGCCGATGGTAGCTACCAGCGGCGCGATAAAGTATTCCCTCTTGATAGGACGGATAGCAACCCGCTCGATGAGAAATCCAACGAGGGCCGTCCCGATCAAGGCGCCGAGCATGGAGGCAGCCAACCCCCATTTCAAGCCCAACGATAGCTGCAATGCGAAGAAGGCGCCGAGCATAAATACTTCCCCGTGCGCAAAGTGGAGAAGATTGAGTACGCCGAAAATGAGAGTGTAGCCGATAGCCACCAGCGAATAGGTGCTTCCCAGCATGATCCCGTTGATCAGTTGTTGCAGGAACATGGTCTGTCTCCGCCTTTGAGCTGTTCCCTAAATCTCATACAGGGACATTGTGAGCGGCCTGCGCCAGAAGCTTGCTCTCAATGTCCTCCCGTAAACGGCGCTTATCCACTTTTTCCGTCTTGGTCAAAGGCATCTCATCGACAAACTCGATTCTTTCCGGGAGGTGAAGAACCGAAGCTCCACAGGATTTGAGATGCGCCACGATGGCCGCAAAATCCAACTTGACTCCAGACTTCGGCTGAATATAGGCGCACACTCTTTCCCCCATCACATCATCCGGCATTCCGATCACGGCTACGAGCACGACATCAGGGTGTCGGCTGATCAGGCTCTCTATCTCGGGAGCGCTGATGCTTTCTCCACCTCTATTGATGATATCTTTCAATCGACCGCAAAGGGTAATGTCGCCCGCCTCGTCAATCATGGCGAGATCTCCAGCCCTGAAAAAACCGTCGGTCGTGAAGGCCGTTTCGTTCTCCTCCGGATTGTTGTAGTACCCGGTAAACACGCCTGGACCTTTGATTATCAGTTCCCCTTTTGTATTAGCTCCAACTTCATTGCCATCCGAATCAATGATCTTGTAGGTGTCGTAAGGGCACGTGGGCCGCCCGACGGTGCGGCTCGCTCGATCCATATCATAATGGGAGCGAGACATAGTGGTCATGCCTTCAGTCCCGCCGTACGCATTAAAATAAGTGCAGTTCAGTTTTTCCGTGACTGCCTTGATGAGTTCTGGCTCACTCTTCCCCCCGCCGCAGTGCATTTTCTTGAGGGAACTGAGATCGAACTCTTTCAGCCCATCAAAATTCAGCAGACGAGCGGCCATCGTTGGCACCCAGACCGCGGCCGTTACTTTTTCGTTTTGGATCGCGGCACAAATACGTGCAGGGTCCGTCGAATCGAGCATGACCACTCGTCCGTACGTGCCGATGGTGCCCAAAAAGCCCTTGGTAAAGGTCAAGTCGTGACCGATCGGTGTCGCGAGCAAAGTCCTGTCATGCAAAGTCATTTCCCAGGCCGCCGCCGCGTATTCCATACTGCAGAGGAGATCATTATGAGTGCGTGGCGCCACTTTGGGCGTGCCTGTGCTTCCACCTGTTGGGCCCATATGCGCCACCTGGGATGGATCCGGCCGGAACGCCTCCAGCCTCCGGAGATCCTCTTTGGTTCGGCTGGCCGAAGCGACCAAATCCTCCAGGCGAGGGTAAGGGCAGCCTTCACCTGCCCGAACCATAATAACCTGTTTGGTCTGAGGGTTATCTTGCAGCACTTCGCGGATGATCGGTCGATAGTCGACCTTGCCCCACACTTCGGGCGCTATCCAGGCGGACGCCTTCACGACGCGGCAAAGATGCTTCGCTTCGTATTGGCGGTAGCGATGAATAAGGAGGACGGGAATGGCTCCAATTTTTTGCAGCGCGAAATAAACGTAGGTGAATTCGTGCCAGTTGGGCAGTTGCAGCAGAACCCTTTCGAGCGGTTTGATCCCCAGTTCCAGGAATGCAATGGCTAGTCTGTCGGCCGTCTCTCGCACCTGGGCGTAGGTGAGCCGTGCTTGGCCGTCAACTACTGCCAGCCTTTCCGGATATATGTCCGCAGCTTTGTCTAGACGATCACCGCATGTCAATCCCGTCCACCAGCGCCGAGAGACGTATGATTCGGCATCTTCTCTTAGGAAAGGCCGACATCCTTCCAGTAGCATCGATCTTGCTCCTCTCTTGGAGTCTTGGGACCGGCGCAGAGTTAGCCTGCAAGTCTCTTCGGGAAAAAAGTGGCTGTCACCGCAGTTTGATACCAGTGCTAGAGATGTATTCCGATTCACGCCGCATGAGTTCGATCTCAATCAGCGCTGTTGACGCCATCCGATCGAAAATGGATTTAGCCACACAGGGTCATTCTTTCGACCAATCAGACACCACGCCTACGCTGTCCGGAGTGGCGTAGATTGCAGCCATGACGCTGCATTCTCCGTTTCTCTCATCAACGTCCAGGTCGGCCAGGTAAGTAGTTGTGTAATCCAGCTTCTCTATAAGCTGGTCCAAGATCATGTTGGTGATCGGACAGTTGTAGGGCTTGATCCCGCTTTTCCTCAGCATGATCTCCTTGGGGAGGTGCCGACACCCACCAATCCGCAGCCTGAGCAGGATACCTTTTCCACCGATGGAATAGGACACATGGTCGGCCAGTCCAGCGCCGAGGATTTCCCCTATGCATGCCGAGACAATTTCGTCCTCTGTGGTCCCCTTGATTTCCTTGGACTGAATGAAGTCAATGCCCACATACTCCGTTTTCCAAGACGCACAGTCAGACAGTTCATGATAAAACAGTTCTTCCATCCGGTACAGCAATTCGTTGTAGTACTGTATTGCGTCCATACTACGGTCTCTCCCTTCGGCCGAATCTTTCCCAATACACAATCTCTTCGATTGGTTTCTTCGGTCTCGGATGCTTCCGGTCTTCGGCCGGCCAACCAACCGCTACGTAGGCAATGACCTTGTATTCTCCCATTCCCGTAGGAATTCCAAGTATCTCTTTAAATTTCTTAGCGTCCCTTGTCGTGGCCACAGGGCCGTGCACCCAGCAGGCGCCCAAGCCCAGAGAATGTGCCTCCAAGAGCATGTTCTCAATGGCGGCCGAAAGGTCGTAGGGCACATCGACCGAGCCTTCCATCAGGCTGCCGATCACTGCGATGACCACGGGCGCCTGCTTGGCAAACTCCGAGACTTTTCCCGAATACATAAACCGCAGGACATCTGCTCTTTTTTGGGGATCCTGAATCTTTTCGAACCTCTTTTGCATATGGCCCTGGCAATACCAGGCGGTCATCCTGGAACCGCTCCCAATCTTGGCCAAATCGCCTATTTTGTTCTTCGTCTCCGGATCCCGGACCACGATGAATCGCCAAGGTTGGTAGTTCTCTCCTGTTGGGGCCCATCTGGCTGCCTCGAGAATCTTGTCGATCATATCGTCCGGCACAACATCCGGTTTGTACCGGCGAATACTCTTCCTGCTTGTGATCACGTCCAAGATGTCGCGCATGAAAATCCCTCTTTACAGCTTGAGGACCTTGCGGGCCGCTCCGCCAAGGATTAGCTTCAATTCCTCTTCAGTAAACTTGACCTCCGCTTTGGGGCTCTCGAAGACTTTCACCCAGTCCTTCAACGGACAGAAAAGGTTCGGATACGGTGCATCAGTCGCAAACAGAAGCTTATCAGGTCCGACCATGTCGATCATGTGGCGGAGCCATTGATAGAACCTTTCGGGCGGCATTTTCTTAAATGGTTTCTGCCAGAGCGACAGATCAAGATACACGTTCGGAAGCCAAACTGCCGCTTGCATGGCCTCTTGCCACCAGGCCAGGTCTCCGGCGTGAGCAAAAATGAAATCCACTCCCGGGTACCTTGAGGCAGCAGTCGCAAAATAGGCCGGCCGCGAATTCTCCCAATGGAGGCCCACCGAAGGTGCACCACCGGTATGGCACATGACCGGAATATTCCATTCGTTCGCCTTCTCGTAGACCCAGTTGCAGACAGGATCGTCAGGCATGTAGCCAACGCCCGCGTGGAGCTTGAAGCCTTTCATTCCCCATTCGTGGTACGCCTGTTCGCAGTGCTTCAGGGCCCCTTTGCGGCGAGGATCGATTGCCATGAAGGCCATCAGACGACCTTGGTGCCTTTTCGCCGTCTCGGCGTACAGCTTGTTTTGGTCGAATATGTGCATGGGCGCTTCGCCGAAGATCAACCCATAATCCACCGGAAAAATCGCGGTCATGTCCACGCCGGCAGCGTCCATCTCTTCGATGACCTTGTCAGCTTGGGGGTCAAGCAGTGGCCGGACTACCTTCTCCACAAAGTCTCTGGGGCTGATGTCGAGATTGTGCGCTTTGCGGTACATCATGCTGAAACTCAGGGAAGCCCCTTTTATGTAAGCTCCTTGCACTGTGTCTTTGGCCACCAAGTGTCTGTGAACGTCGATGATCATTCTTGCTCTTCCTCCCTGTCCAATTCTGGACTATGTAAACGAATTGCGATTCGCACAAACTTGTTGATAGTCTGCGAGACAGTAGAGCTATGCTCCTATAACCGGCCATGCGGCATCATACATGCGCCTGTATGCACTCAATGATCTCCGTCGGGGGAGTTCCCGGCAAGAAGACCTTTGCCACTCCTAACGCTAACAGGTCCGGCATGTGCTTTTTCGGGATGATGCCGCCCACAACCACTAGGACATCGTTCTTCCCCTTTGCTTTCAAACCGGTCAGCACCTTGGGCACCAGAATCATGTGATCACCGGCTAAGAAACTCAGCCCTACCACATCAACATCCTCTTGAACGGCTGCACTGACCAGCTCCTTTACAGTGGTACGGAGCCCTATATATATGACCTCCATGCCGGCATCTCGCAGGAAGCGGGCCACGATCTTGATGCCGCGATCATGTGAGTCCAGTCCGACTTTGCCGAGCAAAACCCGAATTTTTCGTTCCACCGAAGCGCCCTTTCGATTTCTGGATCCTTTATGCCAATGCGCATTCAAAGAAGTAAGATTGAGAGGACCCTGTTTAGTAAAGAGTTTCCCCCCAAACCCCCTTCCAGAAACTTCTATCATTTGCCGGAACCCCTAATTTCCTTGCAGGAAATGGGGGTTCCGGCGAGTGCTAAAAGTTCTTGAGGTGGGGTTCGGGGAGGAACTTCTTACAAGAAGTGCCTCCCCGATTTTATATATTTGAAAGCGAATCGGTATTAGATGTAAATAGGGGCCTTGAACTCGCCCCAGGCTTCTCGCATGAGCCCACAAATCTCCCCCACTGTGGCATAGCTCCTGACTGCCTCCAGTATGAAAGGCATGAGGTTTTCTTTGCGGTCGACGGCTCCACTGAGGGCCTCAAGCGCAGCCTCCACTTTCAGAGAGCTCCGTTCGGCCTTGACCTGGGCCACTTTGGCTATCTGCCGATCCTCCACACCGGGATCCACTTCAAAGAAGTCGTAGTCTTCTGTCTTTTTTTCAGTGTCCTCAAACTTGTTCACTCCCACAAATACCTTTTCACCGCTGTAGACCTCTTGTTGAAACCGAACGCTGGATTCCTGTATTTCCCGTTGAATGTAACCATCTTGGATGGCCGTCAGCATCCCGCCCATACTGTCGATTTTTTCTAGATATTCCCGGGTTTTATTTTCGATTTCGTTGGTCAGTGCTTCCACGTAATAGGAGCCCCCCAGCGGGTCGATTGTGCTGGTTAAGCCGGACTCGTAGGCAAGTATCTGTTGCGTTCGCAGTGCAATTGTCGCGGAATCCTGGCTGGGAATGGCGTAGCCTTCGTCCCAACAGGCGGTATGAATAGCTTGATGTCCGCCGAGAATTGACATGAGGGCGTGCATGGCAATCCTGACGATATTGTTTATGGGCTGTTGGGAGACAAGTGTCGAGCCGCAAGAGCCACTGAATGTCCGGAATAGACAACTTCTTGGGTCCTTGGCTCCAAAGCGTTCTTTCATGATTTTGGCAAACAGACGTCGGGCAGCTCTGAATTTTGCTACCTCTTCGAACAAGTCCCGATAACAACCCAAGCTGTACGAAAGCCTAGGGGCAAAATCGTCAACGTCCAGCCCCCTTTCCTGGGCTTTTTCGATATACGTGATGGCATCGGCCAGTGTGAAAGCGAGCTCTTGAACTGCAGTGGCACCCGCTTCCCGGATGTGGTAACCGGCGATGTTGAGCGTGTTCCACCGTGGAACGTGATAAAAACAATACTCTATGATATCGAGCGTCAATCTGAGACTTGGCTCGGGCGGGAAGATGTACGTTCCTCGTGCAATGAATTCCTTGAGGATGTCGTTCTGAGTGGTTCCAGTCAATTGACTCTGGGGCACGCCCTGCATTTCCCCAACCACAATGTACATGGCCAAGAGAATCGGAGCCGTGGCGTTTATAGTCATAGACGTAGACACCTTATCGAGAGGAATCCCTTGAAATATGGTTTCCATATCCCGTAGAGTGTCCACGGCCACGCCTACCCGGCCTACAGAGCCTTCTGCCAAGGGGTCGGTCGAGTCATATCCAAGTTGAGTGGGCAGATCGAAAGCCACGGAAAGGCCGGTAGAACCCTGATCAAGGAGATAACGGAATCTTTGATTTGTCTCTTCGGACGTTCCAAAGCCTGCGTACTGCCTCATGGTCCAGAGGCGGCCCCGATACATGGAAGGATAGACTCCTCGAGTGTACGGATAGTCGCCCGGAAAGCTCAAATCATGGCTGTAATCCATGCCCTCCAAGTCGAGGGGTGTGTACACATTCTTGACCGGGATTCCGCTGTCTGTGGTGAAGACATCTTTCCTTTCACCAGAGCCGCTCAAGGCCCTTTTCAGTGTGGACTCTTCCCAGGACGCCATTTTTTCCCTAATCTTGTCCATGCATCTCCACCTTACCGTGACCTATTTCTCTCAGGTTCACAGCGGAATATTTGTGTGTTTCCGAAACGGCCTATTTTCGGCCACCTTGTCTTCCATGATCTCCAAAGCGGAAATGATTCTTTTGCGGCTGTCCTCGGGGCGAATGACTGCGTCGATAACCGAAAGTGAGGCAGCATGGTAAGGCGTTAGATAGAGGTTTTGATATTCTTCGATTTTTTGCTGCAGAAAAGCCTCTGAATCTTCAGCCGCCTCAAGCTCACGCCGGTACAGGATTCGGACGGACGGCTCGGCCCCGAGCATCTGCATCTCGGCGGACGGCCAGGCAAAGACCTGGTCAAAGCCTATTTGGTGCACTCCCATGGCGGGGATGGCACCGCCATACATCTTTCGAAGGATGCAGGATATCTTGGGCACTGTCGCCTCGGTCCAGGCGTGGAGCAGCTTGGCGCCGTGCCGGATGATGCCGCCGTGCTCTTGGTGGACCCCCGGCAAGAACCCGGGTACATCCACGAGAGTGACGACAGGGATATTGAAAACGTCACATGTCCGTACGAAACGGGCCGCTTTGTCAGAAGAATCTATGTCCAAACAACCGCCTAAAATCATGGGGTTGTTGGCCACGATGCCAACCGTCCGGCCACCCATGCGAGCAAAACCGATCACAACGTTTTTCGCGAAGCCAGGTTGAATTTCAAAGAAATCCTTGTCATCCACAATCGCCAGAATGACCTTCTTCATATCGTAGGTGCGCGATTTATGGATTGGAACAATTTCCAGTAATTCCGTCGTGCTTCGATCCACGGGATCGTTGGTTTGCTTCTTTTGCGGTTTTTCGAGGTTGTTTTGGGGAAGGTAGGACAGCAGCCGTCTTATCAGGTCGAGGCATTCCCGGTCGTCTTTGGCTGTCAGGTGGCTTACCCCGGACTTCGTAGCATGAACTTTCGCCCCTCCCAAATCTTCAAAGGTGACCTCCTCGCCTGTCACCACCTTGACTACAGCAGGTCCGGTGATGAACATGTGCGATGTTTTTTCCACTTGAACGATGAAGTCGCACAGAGCCGCGGAGTAAGCTGCTCCGCCAGTGCAGGCTCCCATGATGGCCGCGATTTGTGGGACAATCCCGGAATTAAGGGTATTCTGAAAAAACATGCCGGTGATGCCGTACACGTTGTCCATCCCTTCCTGGATGCGGGCGCCGGCAGAATCGTTCAGCCCGATCACTGGGACCATGTGTTCACGGGCCAACCGCAGAATATAATGAATCTTGGCTCCATGAACCTTTCCGGTCGAACCGCCTAAGACTGTGTCATCCTCGGAATAGATGTAGACCCTACGGCCGTCCATAGTTCCATAACCGGTCACCACGCCGTCACCGACGAATTTCTTTTTGTCCATTCCAAAATCGCGGCATTGGTGTTCGGCCAGCATGTTGAGTTCAGTAAAGCTGTCTGGATCTAATATGTAGTCGATGCGTTCCCGAGCGGTCATTTTGCCCATATCACGCTGTCTCTGAAGCCGATCTTCTCCTCCTCCCAGTTGAGCTTCAGAATTCTTGGATTCCAGCTTGGCCAGTTCTTGATCCCATGTTTTTGTGCGATCCATGACACCCTTACCCTTGTTAACTAGCGTGACACGGCAGCAGAAAAAGCAGGTCAGTGAGCTATCCAGTTATCCTCCGGTCCTGGTCTGTATCAACTCAATGAGAACGCCATAAGTGCTCTTGGGGTGAATAAAGGCCACCAGGTCCTCATGCGCGTTCAGGTACGGCTTTTCGTTGATCAACTTAAGCCCTTCGGCTTTCAAGCGATCTAACTCTGCCTGAATGTCGTCCACTTCAAACGCAATGTGATGAACCCCTTGGCCTTTTTTCTGAATGAACTTCGCGATCTGTCCGTCGTCTGAAGTCGACTGGAGGAGTTCCAGACTCATCTGTTCGACTGGTATGAAAGCGAAAGCGAGCTCACCGAAATATTCACGTTCCGAAACCGAGACTTGGAAGTGCTTCCGGAAAAAATCACTGGCGGCATCGAGGTCCTCTACTGCCAGCCCTATGTGTTTAATTGTCTTGATCATGTCCTTGACTCGCTCTCTTTCCCTTTGAAGGCCGCACTCTATGCGACTTTCTCATTCGTCCTCGGACTTGGAGCCAGCCACCGAAACACCCCATAGGTACTTTGTCTTGAGCATCTGTAGTACTGTGAAGGTCTCCAATCGCACTATGCCGTCTATGGAGGCAAGCTCATTGGTAAAAAAGGCAAGCTGCTCTTCGGTATTACGAAAGAAAGCTATCACCATCAGGTCATACCTTCCCGCGGCAACTCCCAGGAAGTGGACCGCCTCCTTTTCCTTGAGCTGTTTCGTGACTTCCGCCAGTTTCTTGTACTCGACTTGGATGCCAACAATTACATGAACCTGGTACCCAAGAGTCTCAGGGTTGACGACTGTAATATTCCGAATGATGCGATCATCCACCAATCTTTTAATCCGGTAGCGTACCGTTCCTTCCGAGATGTCCAAGCGTCTGGCGATTTCGGTATTCGTAACCCGAGAATTCTTTTGTAGGATCGACATGATCTCTCTGTCGGTGCTGTCAATTGGACTCTCACCGTTCATTTCATCGACTCTCCGGCAATCGTAACGTTTCAACCCTATGACTAAGTGAATCCTAGGCTAATGGTTAGCAGAGAGAAAGTCAAGCGAAATTCGCACCGTTCTGGTCTCTTTTTTGCGATATCAGTAATACGATGGTTATGGAGCGCCGAATTTCAGAACATTGGAGGTCAAAGAATTCGAGAAAGCACTGGAACAAGCGATCTCGCCGAAGCGGAAAAATACCTAGCGTTCAGAATGGAGCAAACCCGTCAGGCAACCGTTTATGGTGTAAGGCCTAAGCGAACCTTTCGGCAAGCTGCGACCAAGTATCTAAAGGAGGCAAGTAAGTCGAGTACTAGACTGGATGCCGATCATATCAAGTTGGTGGATCCATTTATCGGTGATTTGGCTATGGAATCAGTACACATGGGAACCCTACAGGGTGAGGTGGACCCTGGCATACCTTGGCACTTCCAGTATGACTTCCGTGGACACCATACTCAATTTCATGGCGTCTCATGTGGTTCTTCTATCCCCCATTCCCAAATAAAAACCACGGAGTTTACCCCACCCGGTTATTTTCTGGTGCGTCCAGAGAGACTGAATTCCTCAGCTCTGGTCTGCAGCCGCGGTTATTCTGGGGACATAATACAATTTTGTCTCTTGACAGATGGGTCCACCTCACGGTTCAGCTTAACAAGATCGTGCCTTCCAGTCCACTATCCGGATCTCTCCTCCGGCCAGGGTGAGTTCCGGAGGTTCCGAGGATACCTTACAGGATTCTCGGTGAACAGGGAATTAGGTGATGTTGCTCTTGCCGGATTCAAGTGCTGCTATCCAACTGTCTACCCGCGCCTCACCATAGGTTTTCCTCCATCCCGCCACGATTAGCGCAACTGGGATATCGGAATAAATCCCGTAATATTCAACGTATTCCATGAATTTTTTGTTATCCAAGCTGTAGGGATGGAAAAGGGAATCCTCACGTCCGTTGAATTCGAGAGGGGGAACATTATGTTTTTTGCATAATTCGATATTGAAAGCCGGGGTGCATTTGACCCATTTCCCATCCAGAAAGAACTCGACAAATCCGTGATAGTCAAAGATATCGGACCCCATGAATTCTATAAGCTGTTTTGTGGCCAGATGGTTTCGTACTGCGGCAAACCCCACCCGTGATGCAATCGAGCACGCTCTGCCTAAAGCGCACAGGAGCGAAGCTTTGGGCACACAAAATCCTCGGCCTCGTTTCAAGATATAGCTGGCACGATAATGTTCAGGCAAATAGAATGGTGTGTAAGGATCATAAACGATGTTGTCCCGAACCGCTAAATAAAGCTTCACTGCCATTTCGATCGGATCATCTGCCCCGCCCGCCACGTCCACTGCAAAATCACGTACAATTTTGTCATCGCTGTCCATTATTGCAGTTGGACTCAGATACTTTGAAAAATCTGTGGTCATGCGTGTCCTCGACTTTTATTCGGATACTCCTTGGCGGAAAAAACCTGGAGAGCAATCAATCAAAATGACACAAGTCCGCTATTTATGCCAATGCTCGTTCAAAGCAGTAGGGTTCGGGGAAACACTTCTTACAGGACGCGGCCTGCGGCCGCAACCAAACTTCGTCCGATTTCTCTCATAGAAGCAGGAAGTTACATCGATCGCAATCCAACTTCTTCTCGAGAAAACAAGAAATCGAACGTTATTAATAAGAAGGGTTTCCCCGATTCTACTTCTTTGATTGAGGGTTAGTATTAGGGGTTCGTCCAGGAAGTTGGCCATGAGTTTGGTTCCCGACAACGCGGCCTAGCGACATCCTTCTAATAATGTTCAGTCCAATATATTAACCAGAATGGAAATAACTTCAATAACCAGATGAATCGGGCCAGGTATGACCATTCATTATTCGGGGGAATTCGTCGTCACGAGCGCACCGGTAGACCTCTGGAAAATGATGTTTTTCTCTCAAAGCTCGAGTTTGTGCTCAATAGGTCCGTCCGCCCCCGGAAAACCTGGTTCCAAAAACGTGCGAAAAAACTCCGAGGAGTTATGGTGTCCCCAGAAGTTCCCAGAAGTTGCAGAAGTTGACAGAAGTTGACTTTTGTATGTCAAAATCCGGTTCTGAAAGCGCCCGAACAGATGTCAGGATGTCATTGAAAATGCTCAAATAAGAGAAGTGAGTAATTGAGCGTTAATTACAAAATGATTTACCGTGACATGCTTGTTCCATTTTGCCAAATAATGGAAGCTGGTCAATTTGTTTAGCGGAGCAAATTCAGGATTTGCAACGGTGTGGTATCTATATCCTGGTGCATTCTTTGCATTTTCAATGAATTTATCTAGTATGGGGTTGCTGTTTGGGTTGATCATTACCGTCGCGTATTCTAAAGTCCATGGCGTTCCGTAACTCAGTGCTTGCCCGATGACTTGCTTATACTTGCGCCGCCCCCACACTTTGAACTCAATTATCGCTTCTGAGCCATTTCTTTTCAGCAAAATGTCAATAAAGCCTTTTCTCCTGGTGGGTTCAGCAAAGGCAAAATGGCCCATACTTTTAAGCACTGTTAGGACGTGGTCTCTGAAGTCACTCTCAAGAATTGTGTCCTTTTTCTCATCAAAGCTGAACCCACCATTCTCCGATATTGTTCGAATAGTGTTTTCAATTATATCAGCAAA
>JACRDE010000624.1 GCA_016212935.1 Desulfomonile tiedjei
CAGGGACTACGGACTACTCGGCAACGATATTCTGGGCAAGGGTTTCAATTTCGACATCGGAATATATCCCGGAGCTGGAGCGTTCGTCTGCGGCGAGTCCACAGCGTTGATGTACTCCATAGAAGGCAAGCGCGGCATGCCCAGGATCAAGCCGCCACGAAGCGCGGAAGCAGGCCTTTGGAACCAGCCGACTAACCTCAACAACGTTGAGACATTCGCCAATATCAGCCCGATTATCTTGAACGGATCGGATTGGTTTGCTTCCATCGGAACAGAGGGAAGCAAGGGCACCAAGGTCTTTGCACTTACCGGAGCCGTGAACAACGTCGGCCTGGTTGAAGTGCCGATGGGAACCAGCCTGAAAAGCCTGATCTTCAACATCGGAGGCGGCATTCCCAAGAAGCGGAAATTCAAGGCAGCACAGATGGGTGGGCCGTCTGGAGGTTGCATCCCCACGGATATGGCAGATGTGGAGATCGACTATGAATCTCTGCTGAGCGCGGGAGCCATGATGGGGTCGGGCGGTGTAGTCGTCATGGACGAACTGACCTGCATGGTGGACACTGCGAGGTTCTTCACGGATTTCTCCGTGGAGGAATCCTGTGGAAAATGCGTTCCCTGCCGTGAGGGCCTCAAGGTGATGTACGACAAACTCACGGACATAGTCGAAGGAAGAGGCCAAGAAGGCGATATTGAATTCCTGATCGAGCTTGGAAAACACATCAACGACACATCTCACTGCGGACTCGGAAAAAGTGCGGCAAACCCCGTTTTGTCTACGATTCGGTATTTTCGGGACGAATACGAAGCCCACATACACGACAAGCACTGTCCGGCCCTGGTATGTCCGAACCTCATCGACTTCGTGGTCATAGAGGACAAGTGCAAGATGTGCGGTATGTGTCACAGGAACTGCCCCTCAAATGCGATCATCTGGGAAAAGAAGACTGTGGCAAGGATCGATCTGGACAAGTGTACCAAATGCCGCACCTGCATATCCAACTGCAGATTCGGCGCAATCAGATAACGCGCGGTCACGGTCTACCTTCATAATGAGGTCCGACCCGAGCCGAATTCACAGTAGTGCGAGTATGTTTCTATGGTTACCCTGACCATTGACGGTGTAGAAGTTACTGTCCAGCGCGGAGCTACCATTCTGGAGGCCGCTCAGAAGGCCGGAGTTCGCATTCCGACCCTCTGCAACGATAAACGCCTTATACCTTTTGGCGCTTGCCGCCTCTGCATGGTGGAAGTTACGGCCCGCGGCCGCACCCGAACCATGCCCGCTTGCTTCAACCCAGCGCGGGACGGCATGCAGGTGGCCACACACACGCCCCAGCTCATTGAAAGCAGGCGAATGCAGCTCAAGCTCCTGCTCCGGGCGCATCCGTTGCTCTGTCCCAGCTGCGACGCGGCAGGTGACTGCGAGCTCCAGAATCTGGTGCATGAGTACCAAATCACCGAGCTGCCTTTCACCCGAGAAACTCGCTTCTTCCACGTGGATCACACATCGCACTTCATACGTTTCAATATGAACCTGTGTATCCGGTGTGGGATGTGCGTGCGCGTTTGCGATGAAATTCAGGGTCAGAACGAGTTGAGCTTCGTTAATCGCGGGATGCATTCCGAGATTTCAACAGACTTCGGGCGCCCTCTGAACTGCGAATTCTGCGGCCAGTGTGCTTCCATTTGCCCTGTGGGTGCTATCAGATCCAAGTGGCTCGTCGGTACGGGCAGGCCATTCGAAATGCAAGATATCGACACCACGTGTGCGTTTTGCAGTCTCGGATGCACGCTGACTCTCGGCAGAAAAGACGGCAAAATCGTATACGTGACGTCACCCAAAACCAGCCCCAATGAAGGGAATTTGTGCGTAAAGGGTCGTTACGGCTGGCCTTACATCTACTCCTCAGGACGACTCCTGAAGCCCATGATCCGTAAGGATGGCGTCCTCAAGGAAGTTGAATGGAATGAGGCCTTGGGGTTCGTTTCCGAAGGCCTGAAAAAAGTTAAGGCCGAATCCGGCGGAACAAGCCTGGCGGCTCTTGGTTCCGAGCGGCTCACGAACGAAGAAGCGTATGTTTTCAACCGATTCGCCCGAACCGTCCTGGGAACTCCCCACATTGATCATGCAGGCGGCTACGGCTATAGGGCATTAGTAGACGGCCTTGCCAAGTCCTTGGGGTATCCGGCGAGCACCAACTCGATCAGAGAGATCAGAAATTCCAAGGTAATACTGCTTCTTGGCTCAGATTTGACGGAAACACATCCGGTGGCCAAGAATGAAGTGATAATCGCGACGGGCCGCAATCGGGCGAAAGCCATAGTGGTCGATTCGATCCGGACCAAGCTGACCGACCGGCCCGGACTATTCCTCTGGGTGCCTCCCGGAACAGAGCATTTAATCGCCCACGCCATGCTCAAGCACATAATCGATCAGGAACTCTTCGACAAGGCTGGTTTGAACTCCAAGGCAGAGGGCTTCGAAGAGTTGACAGCTTCCCTCGCTGATTACACTCCTGAGAAAGTGGCCGAAGCTACCGGGGTGGATGCAGAACTCATCCGGGAAGCAGCGACGGAATATGCGAAAGCGCCGACAGCAACGATTATTCTGACCGAGGGACTGAATAGAATTGGAAATAGCGTGGAGCTCGCCATTGCAGCGGTAAACCTGGCTCTGGTGACCGGCCGCATAGGCAAGGAATCATGCGGAGTCCACGTGTTCGGAGAAAAGGTCAATGCCCAAGGGGCAATCGATATGGGGCTTGCTCCTGACCTGCTACCCGGCTTTGCATCCATATCTGATGATGCAGCAAGAGCCAAATTTGAGGATGCATGGGCAGGGCCGATCTCCAAAGAAAGAGGATACTCGGCGGCAGAGATCTTCGTGAAAGCCGAACAGGGCGAAATCAAAGGTCTCTACGTTGTGGGAGAGAATCCTGCGGATGTCTATCCGGACAGGGCCCTCATAGAGAAGGCGCTCAGCAAACTGGATTTTCTTGTGGTCCAGGACATGTTCCTGTCGTCCACAGCACAATTGGCTCACGCTGTCCTTCCAGTGGCCTCCTTTGCGGAGAAGTCAGGGACTTTCACCAGTGCGGAACGATTGGTGCAGCGGATCCGACCCGTTGTCCATTCGCAATTGGAAAAGTCCGATCTTGACGTGTTCGTCGCCCTCGCGGCGCTAATGAGCAAGCCTGCCATGAATTACTCGGGCCCGGAACAGGTGATGGAAGAAATCGCCGGACTCGTGAAGATCTATGAAGGCATTTCTTACGAACGGCTGGATGCCAAAGGTCTTCAGTGGCCGTGTGTTGACGCGGAAGATCCCGGGAAGAGAATTCTGTACGAAGGGGGCTTTCCAGGCGGAAAAGCCCATCTAGAGCCCGCAGCCCCTCAGAAGAAGCCCGATTTGGATGGGCTGCCGATGTACATGATTCTTGGAACCGTCAAGTTCCATTCGGGATCGTTTTCTATGTGGAGCTCTGCGCTCATGGATGTCTGCCCCGATGCATACGCCGAAATGAGCTGGAAAGATATTAGGGCGTTGGGACTGAAAGAAGGAGACCAGATTAAGATTACCGACGCGTCCGGAGTATCCGTGCAGACACAGGTTAAGTTCTCCAGGCGGGCCATGGAAGGCATGGTTGTGGTTCCGTTCCACTTTTCCGGATTGAAACTCAATAATCTGACTCACTGGGACAAACCGGTGGTGAAGGTCAAAGTTGAAAAGGCTTAACAAGGCTATAGAGGTTGCGTAGATGGAATCCGCCCTCCCCGTCATACTCTTGCTGGTAAAGGTACTGCTGATAATCGTGGCAGTGCTGACTTTTGTGGCGTATCTGACTCTTATCGAACGTAAAGTACTCGGATGGATTCAGGTCAGGATCGGCCCAAATCGAGTCGGTCCGTGGGGCCTGCTCCAGCCACTTGCAGACGGTGCCAAGCTCCTGCTGAAAGAAGAAATCACTGTCTCAGGAGCAAACCGAATAATCTACTTGGCTGCACCGCTTATCGTGGTCACGTGCGCCCTGATTCCTTTTTCAGTAATTCCCTTTGCAAAAGGTCTGGGTCTTGAGAGTATTTTCGGGGCTACAGCGTCCCATTACTACTTGAATACCGGGGTCATTGCAGACCTGAACGTTGGAATACTGTTTATTTTTGCCGTATCTTCGCTGGGCGTCTACGGTGTGGTCCTGGGCGGTTGGGCCTCGAACAGCAAGTATTCTTTGCTTGGATCGATTCGAGCAGGCGCTCAGATGATCAGCTACGAACTGGGATTGAGTCTATCGGTTCTGGGTGTGTTGCTGTTGGCGGGAACGCTCAGCCTCGTGCAGATCGTGGAAGCACAGGATTCCATTTACAAATGGTATGTGTGGAGGCAGCCCCTGGGGTTTATCCTGTTCATGATCGCGGGCAGCGCTGAAATCGCCCGTACACCCTTTGACCTCATAGAATGTGAAAACGAGCTGGTTGCGGGTTATCAGACCGAGTACAGCTCCATGAAGTTCGGGCTCTTTTATCTGGGCGAGTATGCGCACCTACTGTTTCTGAGCGCACTCATGACGACCCTGTATTTCGGAGGTTGGCAGGGTCCCATATTACCTCCGATCTTTTGGTTCCTAGCCAAGACGTTTTTCTTCGTATTTGTTTTCGTCTGGATTCGAGCCACTTATCCCAGATTGAGGTACGACCGGGTAATGACATTCGGGTGGAAGGTTCTCCTTCCGGTCGGTCTCTTGAACGTCATGGTGACCGCGTTCCTGTACACTTTTTGGCTGCAGTATGCTGGCTGAAAAATAGACTTATGAGGACCTGAACGATGATTCTGCCGTTGTTGCAGGGATTGAAGCTGACCCTAAAATACTTTTTCCGTAAGAAGATAACCCTCCAATACCCCGAGGAAAAATGGGATGTAGCTCCGAGGTGGAGGGGTCGCCATGTGCTGACAAGGCACGCATCGGGAAAAATCAAGTGTGTGGCTTGCATGCTGTGCGCGACCGTATGTCCCGCAGAATGCATAAAAATAGTAGGTGCAGCTGAACCGGATAACAGAAAGTATCCGGAAGAATACACCCTTGATCTCGGACGCTGCATATTCTGCGGTTACTGCGTAGAAGTCTGCCCGAGAGAAGCAATAGAAATGAGTACGGCCTATGAGCTGTCGGAGTACAGCCGGGAAGATCTGATTTTGAACAAGGAGGCTCTTATGGAGCTTCCACAGCCGAGGTACGTCTCCCAGAAAAAGGCCGGATAAGCGTCTTAGGTAGGTATTGTCTGTTTTGATCCTAAAGACTTAAGTCACGACTGTTTTGTTTCGTCATTCCATTGTTCTCGGCAAGGAATGATCAAGGACCAAACAGAACGAAATGACCTTTTGTGGACGGGCAGGATGAATCCGGGCCCGTCGAGCGGAACAGTTTGATCTGTCCGTGAGCCGGAGGTTTGGGAACATCCATGGAATCTCTGATCTTCTACCTGTTGAGTGCTGTCACACTGATATCGGCAGTTTTTGTCGTTTTTCTCCGCAGACCAATGCATAACGTGCTTTCCATGATCGTTGTCATGATTGGACTCGCCGGTCTGTTCATTCTGCTCAATGCGGAATTTATCGGAATGGTCCAGCTCGTCGTGTATGCGGGTGCGGTGATGGTGCTCTTCCTGTTTGTGATCATGCTGCTGAACTTGGACCAGATTCGGCTGCCCATAGACCCCAGAGAAGGCAGAACCTGGATCGGAGTTGGAACGGCGCTTGCCTTATTGCTTGTGCTCTTTCCGATTCTCAGGGCCGTGATTCCTTCTGGGACCTCGGCTCCGGAAACCGGCCAAACAATGTCCAATACGCAGATTATTGCTCGGGAGCTCTTCACCACCTATTTACTTCCTTTTGAGATCGCCTCAGTGTTGTTGCTCGCTGCCATTGTCGGCACGGTGATTCTGGCTAAGAAGAGGTCCTGACCAAACGCAAACTTTTGGATAAACATCCGCAAGGAATTATCGCTTTTCAGGAAAACGGAAATGGTCACTTTACAACATTATCTTTTTTTGTCTGCGATCCTTTTTGTC
>JACRDE010000610.1 GCA_016212935.1 Desulfomonile tiedjei
GCCCCTTCACTCCATAGAGTCCATCGGACTCCTCGTGAAGCTGCCGCAGCATGTACGCAGGGTTCATCAAGGTGAGCTTGACACCTGACGGGGTGCTAATATCTCGCTCTTCGATTTGTCCTAAGTGTGGGTTTGGACGGGTCTTGTCATCTATGGGAACATAGACTCCACCGTGCGAGGTGGCCCATAGCCTGAAAGCCTGGTCCTTGTCGAAATGCGCATTAGCGACGAAAGAGGCTCGGCGTCTCGTGCCTTCCCTGATATCAGAGATATCCCACCACAACAAGCCACAAATGGTGAAAGCCCATAGAGTCATTAATACGTAAAAGTGAGCCTTCAGCCCTTTCAGCTCGATCAGATGTACCCAGGTCCTTTGTTCCATATCTTCCGCTCGAAACACCCGCTGCCATGAAATTGCCGAGATACTATTTCAGTATTATCTTCATGCAGAATGTTGACAATTATCATATCGTAACATAATTCAAATCGAAGTAAAGGGTCTTATTTCACTAGATTTAATCTCTATCTAGATCATCCGATGACAAAACAATCGAGTAAAGGGAACTAAGCCATTTTGTACGGCCAATGGGGCCCTGCCCGGGAACCACGGGTAAGTATTGCCATATGTAAGGAATCTGTAGAGGATGACGCCTATTGTTCCTCGGGCTTGGCAGGGGAACTGCTCCCGTCCGGCGGCAGTGCAGGAAACCAGATCCGCAACTGATCGAATCTTTCACGCCACTTTTCAGCCTGATCCGGCCGCAGAATCGCAGCGACCTCCTCTTTAGCCTTTTGGAGCTCGTTTTCCACCTCCGGCTGAATTCGCCTCCGCAGGGCCTGTATCTCCTTCTGCCGCTCAGTAAGAATAGCCTTGACCTTAGCTGTCTGCTCCTCCGATAGGTCCAATTTACTGCGCACGCGCTCGGTCATTCTCTTGGGAGCTTCCTCAGGGTGGTGAATCGCGTGGAGTATCACTCTCTTCGCAATCACCACGGTTCCCCCGGCTCCGATCGCTATTCCGAAAAGCAAAATCATCATCCCCAGGAAAAAGGAACGCCACCGCCTCCGCTTTGGGACAATTTTCACGCCAGTCGGCGAAATGGGCCTTGGTGCTGCCGGTTCTGTCATAGCGTCACCCAGCCTGCAAGCGAGAACGCGGAGATCAATGCCGGATCCAGCCACAAGTCAAAGGTTTGCACAGCCAGCACTCCTACGGTAAGTGCTGCTGCCGAGGCCAGACCGGCGATCCACATAAGCGGTCGATCCGCCTGTTCGTCTCGAGCGTTTATCACTGCGATAATTCCGGCGCTCACGGACACTTCAGGCGCCTGCTCCCTGTTTGCCGCTGCTGCCAATTTTTTCAGAATTTCCAGTTCTTTCATCAGTCCACCTCCAAGCCTGCGGCTTCGAACAATTTTTTGAGCTTGTTGCGTGCTCGCCAGGCCTGAACCTTGACCATAGTCCTGCTCCATCCTGTTAGCTCGGCTGTTTCCTCTATGCTGCGATTTTCAACGTGCCTTAGCATCAGCACCAGTCTGTCCCGGGGAGGAAGTCGCTCCAGCAGCGAGTGAAGAATCTCCGCCGCCTTTTCGGGTTCCATTGACTCCGGTTCCTCCCATGTAGCCTGGTCCCATTCTTCGATAGGAACAGTCCGATTAGACCTTTCTTTGATTTTCGTCCGCCAGTGACGGTATCCGACCGTTGTTGCTATACGCGACAACCAGTGCTCGAAAGGAGCCTTACCCCGAAACGTTTTCAAACTCAGGTACGCTTCCACAAAGACGTCTTGCACCAGTTCCCTGTGTTTGAACGTGTCGCGGGTGAATCGCCACATGCGGGCTGAAATTACCTTCTCATATCTTCCGACCAGTCTCTCATACGCTGCCCCATCCCCGTCGAGGCTGAGCCGGATCTCTTCCATATCGCTGGAAAGCGGCCCATCAACACGGGATGACTCGTTTTTCACATCAATAGTCTGAAGCTCGTAGGCTGTAGTCACTTGCGTCTCGAATCACTTTGCTGCTTCTAGAATATGACCTTAATATACCCGATTAGCGACGATGGCCGCCACCAGAGACGGCCCGGCCGTTGAATCTGCTGACGGATTGGGCTCCGCTCCTCATTGACGCTGTGGAGACATTGGAATTGACTTTGGCCTTCCGACCACTAGCCTTTGGCCCAACGGTGGGGGCGCCGCCTTTCTTGACCGAATTCGAGGATGAATGATCCACGAGCGATTTGGTGCCGTCCGGATTTGTATTCACCGTGGTTGAACCGGAATGGGTAACTGAGTTTTCCTTCGGACCGGTGACAGTGGTGGATTGCTGGATGGTCTTGCTTCCATCAGGGTTTGTGGTCACTGTGCCCTGACTCTCGTAACTTGCTGATTTGTCTTTGGGGCCTGTTGCGGCCCCACCCGAAGACCAGAATTTGCTGCCATCCGGATTTGTCGTTAGAGTACCCTGGCCGCCATAGTTCACGCCCTTTTCTCCTGGACCCGACACCGAACCGGACGACGACCAAGATTTGCCACCATCCGTATTGGTGGTCACCGTGCCCTGGCTGCCTCCTACAACGCTACGATCCTTCGGACCGGTAACGGAACTGGACGAGGACCAGGATTTGCTTCCGTCCGGGTTCGTCGTGACGGAACCTGAACTGTTGCCTGTCACTGACTTGTCACCAGGGCCTGTAGCAGTGCCCGAGCTTTCCCAGGATTTTCCATCTTTGCTCGTGTCCACGGTAGTCTTTCCGCCGTATGTCACGGTCCGGTCGTTGAGGCCGGAGACTGAGCCGGACGTTTCCAGTGTGCTCTGGCCGGGTTTCGTGGTGATTGCCGCTGTTCCTTCCGCGGTCACATTTCCTTTGGGTCCTGTAATTGATCCAGTATTTGTCCAGGTCTTGCCTTCCGATTCGTCTTTCAGTCCGCCCTTTCCTCCGTCCCCACCTGCTATCGAGATAGTTCCAAATCCTATGACCATACATGCCCACACTGCAGCCAGTATTTTTTTCGTACACACTTTGTGACCCCTTCCCATTCGACACATTTTGTCTAGTGCGGGCCCGGGGAACCTCTGCAGCCTCCCCGGGCAACCGAACTTCTCAAGTATTATCGGATCTTACTTTCCGATTTGGTTTATCCATTCGGTTACGGCCTTGTCAGAGGTCATTTTGAAGCTCTTTATGCGTTCCTGTTGTTCATCGGTAAGCATCGGCTTGACCTGTGCCACCAATCTTGAAGCCAAAACCGCAGCGTTACCTATGGCCTTTCCAAGGTCGTTGGCGGCAGCCATAATGGCCTTTTCATCTCCAGGCTTGTTCAGAACCGCTTCACGGAGAGCCTGCCGTTTTTCGAACACATCTTTAGCAACCGGCCTGATTTCATCTTTGCGACTTTTGATTTCCGCTGCAATATTTTTTCGTTGCTGGTCGGTCACGTTAAGCTCGGACCGGAGCACGAGAAGTCTCCCAATATTGCCGGTGATCAGCCGCGCCAGGGGTGAGGCCGCAAGCGTGGCGCCGCCTTCCTCTTTTGACGGGTCAGCTGCAGCCGAAGAAACGGCTGCCATGGTGAGGACCAGTGCAGTCACAATGATAAGAAACATTCCTCTATTGCTCATCTTCCGTCCTCCGGGGGCTTTAGTTTGAATGTGTGAGACAGGCCGTCGATCGATCATCGCGTCTCTTGACGGGGTAGTGTGGCAAGGAGCTCTGAGGTTACATACTGCAACAAAATTTTTTTCGGGCATACCAACCCATATCTCCCTCCTGCAGTTGGCAAGATGATTAGAGGGGAACGCTGTCGAAAAACTCGACCACGCATCATGAATCATTGACGTTAAAGCGGCCTTATTCCATTATGAACTGTGGGCGACGCGGGGAATGTTTCGCCGCATGGTGCAGCAGGCTTAACCCATGCGCCCGGACACAGCATAGCAGCTGGATTAAAGGAGCTGAGGAGCTGTGTGAATGGTGCTTTCTCGGAGGATTTGTGGCGGTTTCGCCTTTGTGGGAGTAAGGTCGATCCAGATCCCCTGAACTGGTGGAACGCCAAATTCTCCGGCCAGATAACAAGTTTATTAAAAAGGAGGGGTCATGACTGCGCTCGGTATAATAATCTTTCTGGTACTCATTTTCCTCTTTATGGCAATAAAAGTGCTCAATGAGTACGAACGGGCAGTGGTGTTCCGTCTGGGGCGAATCATCGACCACAAAGGACCCGGCCTCATAATCCTCATCCCCATCGTAGACCGTATGGTGAGGGTAAGCCTCAGAACCGTGGCAATGGACGTGCCCCCTCAGGACGTCATCACCCGAGACAACGTATCGGTGAAAGTCAACGCGGTCATCTACTTCCGAGTCATGGACCCCACCAAGGCGGTGATCGAGGTGGAAAACTACTTGTACGCCACGTCTCAGCTGGCTCAGACCACGCTGAGGAGCGTGTGCGGACAATCCGAACTGGACGAACTCCTTTCTGAACGGGAAAAAATCAACATGGAGCTCCAGGAGATCCTCGACCGGCACACCGATCCCTGGGGAGTGAAAGTCAGCATGGTAGAAGTCAAGCATATTGACCTACCTACCGAAATGCAGAGAGCCATAGCACGCCAGGCTGAGGCAGAACGAGAACGCCGCGCCAAGGTCATTAATGCAGAAGGCGAATACCAGGCGTCAACCCGACTGGCCGAAGCGGCTAAAATTCTCGCTCAAGAGCCGACTGCCCTCCAACTGAGATTCCTGCAAACCCTCGTGGAAGTGGCCGCGGAGAAAAACTCCACAACCATTTTCCCTGTACCAATCGACCTGCTGGAGCCCTTCATCAGGAAAAGCAAGAAGGTGACAGACGAATGAATGATCCGGAAACTCGGCGAGTAATCAAGATGGAAGATTACCGCCGGCATTCCGCACAAAAAACTGAAGAACGCGGAGAGACAAGTCTTATGAGCGGTGTACTCGTGCGATGGCTAATTACGACGATTGCCATTCTGGTAATTCCGTATGTCTTGTCGGGGGTACGCGTAGAAGGCTTCTGGAGCGCTCTGCTGGGTGCTGCTGTGCTCGGAATTCTGAACGCTCTTGTGAGACCGCTGCTTATTTTGCTGACCCTGCCCCTCACGATCGTTACTCTGGGTTTTTTTATTCTTGTAATCAATGCCTTACTATTCCAGCTGGCAGGCGCGCTGGTTCCGGGTCTTTACGTGTCCTCGTTCTGGTCCGCGCTGTTCGCTTCCATAATAGTGAGCATTGTCTCCTGGATCATGAACTCGATGGTGGCCGGAGGGGGGTCCGATCGGACGATCGTCGTAAGGAGATGGGGAAAAGGATCCGTAGATATGCATAAAGACAGATCCGGCAGATGGGAATAACAGCGGATGGCATAAAAAGCGAAGCAGAACATAACGCGTTCCTCACGCAGATCGGAAATCACAACGTACTGCTATAATCCGTAAATCGCGTGCCTTATGCCAGGCTGGGCATGTTAGCTCAAAGAGAATGCCTTCGACCTCTGCATCGCCCCGGCTAGAACCTGGGTTCGGCAGATTCTAAGAAGTCTGGATATAGGCCTCTTACCTGAAAATGCTTTGTGGGGATTTTTGCGGAACCACTCCCGTACATAGGACAAGAATTTCGGCAATTCCTAAAGATAATCTGCGACCTATTATTCCGCGTTCTCGGCATGCATTCTCAATCGGAATACTAGGTTTTGCCCGAAGGCTGAATGGTAATCACAGGTCTTGAAAGAATATTGCAAGAGCCGGAATTGCTCTCCAAGGCAGGTCGCCTGGGGCTTCTCTACAATCAAGCATCCGTGGATCGAAGTTTTCGCGCTGCTCCAGACCTGATCAACGAGCGATTCCCTGGTCGGCTGGCCGTTTTGTTCGGGCCACAACATGGGGTTAGCGGCACGGAACAAGATAATATGAAAGAAACAGGTCACTGCCTGCACGATCGCCTTGAAATCCCTGTTTTCAGCTTGTATTCCGAAACACGCAAGCCTACAGCTGAGATGCTCGAGACCGCAGACACAGTGCTGGTGGATATCCAGGACGTGGGCACTCGCGTGTACACGTTTGCCACCACTGTGCTTTACCTCATGCAGGCATGCGCGGAACTCGGAAAATCAGTGGTGATCCTCGACCGACCGAATCCCATTAACGGCAGGGATGTTGAAGGCAATCTTCTGGATCCCGAGTTCGCCAGCTTCGTCGGTCCTTTCCCCATTCCTATGCGTCACGGAATGACCATCGGCGAGCTAATGCTGTTCTACAACCAGGAATACGCCGTCGGCTGCAAGTTGCAGGTCGTGGCTGCAGTGAATTGGGACCCCAATTCCTATTTCGAGCGAACAGGATTGCCCTGGGTTCTGCCTTCTCCGAACATGCCTCTTGTTGAGACTGCGGTGGTTTATCCGGGCCAGGTAACTCTGGAAGGAACGAACATCTCCGAGGGCCGCGGCACCACCAGACCGTTTGAGATTTTCGGTGCTCCGTTCATCGATCCGAAATCGCTCATTGAAAGGCTGGATTCATACTGTTTCAGAGGTGCAGTCTTGCGGGAAACCTACTTCGTACCGACTTTCAACAAATGGGCAAACGCGGCCTGCCGAGGTTTTCAAATTCACGTGTTAGACAGAGATGAATTCAAACCGTATCGAGTTACCTTGGCCCTCTTATCCGCTCTGCTCAAGCTCTATCCAATGGAATTTCATTGGTCCGCGCCTCCTTACGAGTATGTCACGGACAAACTCCCCGTGGACGTAATCCTCGGGGATTACAAGGTTCGAGCGGAACTGGAGCAGGGCCGACCAGTGCCGGACGTGGAACGTGAGTGGTCAGAAGCCTTGGAACAATTCCTGAAATTGCGATCGAGATATCTCCTCTACCCAAGATAGCGGTTTAGTCCCCATCTTTCATTTCACCCGATGTTCCAATCGCCCATGCCCTGAGCGGTATTTGCGTTGTGAGCGCCCGGAGCGTAAGCTGCGGACCCTGACTGCCGAGAATTCTCCCATGTTTTCTGGTTGACAAGCGTCGAATCATTCTCATAACATGCGAAGTTCGAACTGTACGCTCAACAGGAATGAATTTGTCCTTTTGTGGGAGGAACAGTGGGTTTCCAGGATACAGCGCGCAGAATTGACGGATATGCCGATGCGTGCACGGACTTCCTCGTGCGAATCTGCTCCATCCCTGCCTTAGGTCCAGAGAACCAGGGCGACGGGGAAATGGCAAAGTACGAGGTTGTTCGGCGCGAGGTCATGGCTCTGGCACCTGATAGGGTAGAGGAAATCCATGCCCCGGACGAAAGAGTCCCTGATCGCGTGCGTCCAAACCTGATGGCCATTTTTAATGGGAAAGACTCGTCTCGGACTCTTTGGATACTCGCTCACATAGACGTTGTTCCTCCAGGGGAGCTAAGGCTTTGGTCTCACGATCCCTTCGAACCGGTTGTGCGGGACGGCTTCATATCCGGTCGAGGTGTGGAAGACAACGGGCAGGCCGTAGCGGCAAGTATTTTCGCTGCTAGGGCAATTAAGGAGACTGCAACTTTCGGCCTGAACGTGGGCCTGGCCCTGGTTTCGGATGAGGAGACCGGTAGTCTGTACGGGCTGGATTATGTTCTCAGACAACGACCGGACCTTTTCGGTGCCGACGATTTGATCATCGTGCCTGACGCGGGCAACAAAGATGGAGATGTCATAGAAATTGCTGAAAAACATCTCCTGCAGGTGAAATTCACGGTTAGAGGAATTCAGGGTCACGCGAGTCGGCCGGACAAGCACAGGAATAGCCTCAGGGCCGCGGCTAACCTCATCGTGGAGCTCGATGACGCTCTGCACCGAAAGTTCTCCACGCAGAACCAATTTTTCAGCCCCCCAGAGAGTACGTTCGAGCCGACGCGAAAAGAGGCCAATGTCCCCAACGTAAATACCATCCCCGGTGAAGACATATTCTTTTTCGATTCCCGAATTCTGCCTGATGTCGATATATCGCAAGTAATAGCCGAGATGGAACAAGCTGCCAGAGCGGCAAAAGACAGATTCGGAGTAGAAGTCGCTGTCGAAGAATTTCTCAGGTCAGAGTCTCCGAACCCCACTCCAGCCGATGCTCCGGTGGTGGTCGCTCTAGCTGCGGCCGTTCAGGAGATATACGGGGTGCAAACACGACCCCAGGGAATCGGCGGCCAGACTGTAGCCACCTTCTTCCGCAAAAGAGGGCTCTATGCAGCCGTCTGGGAAAAAATCTTACAGACGGCTCACGCGCCCAATGAGCGCGTAACCATTGAGAATCTCGTTGGAAACACGAAAGTGTTCGCCAAAATGATGCTGTGATTCGCCTGCATGGCGATGGCAATCATGTGGATTGGGTTCCAGGCCTTCGCTTCCCCTGGCGCCGCAATTTCGACAAAAGGAAGCTTATCTCTTTTTTGTCCCGGATGTTTACCGGGCTGAGGTTCCGCTTTCAGGAGGATAAGAGGGTATGGGTCATACAAAGGCCTCGAATGGTCTGTTCATAATTGCTATCCTCGGCATAATCCTGGTTTTGGCCCCTTTGCGGGCAAATGCCGCCGAGCCCAATAGCAAAAGCAGGCGCGACGCCCGACTTTCTCTACCCCAGGCAGTCTCAATTGCTATTTCCAGAAATCTGCGAATGGCTGATGCTAGGCTGGAAGTGAGAGAAAAAGAATCTCAACGCCGCGAGGCTTTTTCAGATTTCTTCCCTACTATAGACTTGTCGTATTTGGCAACAGGATATCGGTACCAGAATGCCTCGACTATCGCAGCCCTTGCAGGATCTCATCCAGGACGATGGACCATTAGAAACCCGGAGAGCCTGTCTGGGATCTCGCCAGACTATCCATATCGCATCGATCCGTTCAAGTCATTTACCATGGCCGCTACCATCACCCAACCTCTGTACACGGGCGGCAGACTTCTCAGCGATTATAAATACGCCCGTCTTGGAGTAGATTATTCTGCGATTCAATTCGAGGTTGAACGACAAGACCTCACTTTGGACGTGTACGATGCCTATTACCAACTGGTTCAGGGAGAAAAGCTCCTTGAAGTGGCCGACTCCTCGATCCGGGCCTTGGAAGCGCTCAGAAATCAAACCATGGAATTTTACAAGGCCGGTGTTGTTCCAAAAGTGGACGTACTCTCCACGGAAGGCCAATTAGCTCAGGCGAAAATCCAAAAAACACAGGCATTGAGCGACATAGGAAAATCAAAGGCCACTCTCAACTTCCTTCTGCGATATCCGCAAGAAACCCCTACTGACGTGGTTCAGGATACAGCTTACAGGCCCAACAGCTATGCAATCCCCGGCATTTACTCCACAGCTGCAGCTAATAGACTGGAAATTCGACAAGCAAATATATCAGTGGAGCAGGCAATGGCTCTCGTGAATTCCGCCAAATCTGATCTACTGCCGTCCATTTCGGTACAGGGTCAAGCGTCCCGCCTGAACGACGACTGGAATCCATTTGATCCAGAAGCCGTGAATAACTGGCAACTACAGGGCATCCTCTCATGGACATTCGATATGTTCAGAAGACGAGAGACAGTCCAGGAACGGCGGGTTTCTCAAGCCCGGACCTTTGTGGCAAGAGAACAGCTTGTGGAACAGGTGATGACTGAAGTCAAGACAGCATATCTGGACATGAGGCGCTCAGAAAGCGATATCGAAAACAACAGAAAGGCAGTGGAGTTCAGGAGAGAGAACTTTCGCATCAACCAGGAAAGATACAAGGAACAGGTAGCCACGTACATCGAGGTTCTCGATGCGCAAAGACAACTCTCAGTGGCTGAGGGAGATCTGATAACCTCGCTCATTGGATACAAGATCAATCAGGCAAATTTGGAAAGAAGAATGGGCACAATTAGATGACAGAGCATAGAAGACTTTTCACTAAGAGCCCCTTGATTATTGCGGCTGTCTTGTGCCTAACATGGGCGTTGTCCGCTTCGGGCCAGTCCTCAGTTGCCACGGCCACGGAAGCCTCAGCATCCTCGGGAAGACCCAGCACTTTTCAGGTTCGGAGAAACGTTCTGCTCCAGCAGCAGGCTATTCTTGAGAATCAGATAAGAGTCGCTACGCTGTGCATACAAAACGCCAGCAAACCCCAGATGCTGCGAGACCCTCAGGGAAACATCAATCAGGTTCCCAAATTGGACATAATAGACTGCACCAGGCAGCTAAGGACATACCAGAGGAAACTGGCCAGCCTTGCCCGTCAGGTGGAAAGACTCGCCGCCGATGCCAACGCCACGGCCGGCCGGCTTCAAAGGGAGCAAGGTATTGCCCAGAGGGCTCTAAGGACGCGATGGATAACGGGAGACTAGCAGATTTAGGGAAACACTCGGCCTGGTTGAATTGGCCCATCCGTTACTAACCAGTAGCCCGGGTCAGCTTCACCTATCTCACTGATTCATAGGCACACTTACTAGAAATTCGCATCCCGAAGTTCAAGCGCTCACGGCCAAAATTCCAGCCTCTCAATCCCAACCGTTGAGTTTGAAAAACTATAATTCGTGCGTCCGACAGGGAAATGTGGACTCAGAGCGATAGGACACTGTACGGGTTGACCTGGAGGCTTCCCGACGTCTGGCGTAGAGGAAGTTCACGACTTTTCCGCGCGAAATCACCAGGGAACAATCTTGTCCTGGTTCTTTTTCGTACAGATCCTCTTTTTCCCTGCATTTCTTCAGGGGATGAAAAGAAGTTGTCTGCATTCCCAGGAGTGAATGGCTGAGTCGATCATGCCATTTTGTGCACTCCTGGGCGATGCTGTGTGGGGTGCTAAACGCATCCGGTTGGCTTGGGAAGTCCCGCCACTTTACAGGCTCCCTTTGCCGGTCCAGATGGAAACAACTCGTAGATCTTTTTGAGTTTAAAGCCAGTATCTTTGCAAACCTTTCGGATCATCGGAGCAATGTTGAACTCCAGGTAGTAATTCCTCAAATAGTGGACCACCTTCCAGTGCTCATCCGTCAGTTCCTGAATACCTTCAGTTTTGGCAAAGAGTTTCGCAACTTCCTCGTTCCACAGGTCCGGATCTTGAAGAAACCCATCCTCATCTACTTCAAAGGTTCTACCTTCGATCTCCAGTGTAGGCATACGAAAGACCTCCTTTATCTGAAAAATTTGCCTGGCACTAACCGGGCAAATCGCGTAATCCTGCTAATGTTATCACTAGTGTTTGGCAAACACAACATGCAAGTCGTTTTTTTTCCGGCAATTCTTGTTGAACCAGTCTCTACTCTACTGACATGACCAACTTCGCCGCGGTTTTTCCAGGGAGGCGAGACTCCCCTTAGCTCGGGATACTATCACTTTTTCTTTATCTTTGCTTCCACATCCTGAACATATTTTTCGAGGATTCTTTTTACCGCTGGTCGCTTCTCTCTGGTCAGTGCTTCCTGATAAACCTTCAGCGCAGCGAGATAGTTTTTTTGAATCTCATACAGCAACCCCATCAACCCGTATGCATCGGGATAATCCGGGTTGAGCTGCACCGCCTTTTGAAGGTCTTGAATACTCTTGTCGTATTCTCCTTTTTTCGAGTAGGCGATGGCGCGGTTGTGGTACGCCACGTAGAAATTAGGATTATCTTCAACAGACTTTGTGAACATCTCGATTGCCCGATCCCACTTCTCTACGCGGAGAGCAAATTCCCCCTGTTCATAATAGTCAAGATAATCTTGGGCCCCCGCGAATCCCGAAAGAAGCGCGCAGGCGGCCAGCAGAACTAGAAAAAGTGGTGCTTGTTTAGTCAGGGTTCCCATGCTTACGAACCAATGCAGCGCAAGTCGGTATGATATCACAAAAATCCTTCACAGCAGCTTTTCTCTTCGCTTAGACTCGATTTTCTTCCCCTACGGGCCTAAAATACCTCATTGCCTGCGGGGCCCAGTATCTGATAGCTTCATCACCGCACTTACCCGGCGCTCGGTAACCACCGGGCCCCCAGCAGCTGGGGAAAAAGCAACCCCTAGCGACGGAGGTATCAGCGTTATACATGAAAAAGCCCTCTGACGGAATAATTGTTCCGGAACATTTAAGAAACGGACACTTGAGACATGTTGCAGGAGTGCTGGACCAAGCCCCCCCTTGGCTCTTGCGTAAGTTGATCCCGCTGCTCTCCGCGCGCGTTCGCATCGACGATCACGTGGTACAAACAATACGCGAACTCGCGGCCAACGGACCACTCGTTTACGCTATGAAGTATCGGAACATCTTCGATCTGCATTTCCTTCGATTGCGTTTTGCAGAACTCGGCTTACCGACGCCGTCGTTTGTTTTCGAAACTTCTTCGGCAGCCTCGTGGTCGCTCTCCAAGTTTTTCAAAGTCTGGAAAGCGCGCCTTGCTGGTGCGCTACATGAGCACAAGATTGTTGCACCGCCTGACGAAGAAGGACTGAAGGAAATTCTAGAAAACAAAGGAGCCGGAGTCGTTTTCCTGGTTGACGAAAAAACCTCCCGGAACAGGTACGTTAATCCGGAGACTGACCCGATCAGAATTCTGTTGGACCTTCAAGGGCGAATGGCGGCTTCCATAGCAGTTGTGCCAACATCCATCCTTTACGACAGAAGGCGAAGGGAGACCATGCCCCCGTTCTGGGAATCACTCCTGGGAGATCCGGACAACCCCGGCCTTCTATACAGGATTGTATATTTCTTCAGAAAGTGGACAGTCCCGGAGCTGCTCATAGGTGAGCCTGTCCATCTGATCGCGGAATTCGAGGAATTTGGATCAGAAAAATCTTGGGACGAATCGCCTTTTCAGGTGCGCCAGGAGCTGATTGAGTCCATAAATGCCAGAACACGTGTAAACCGCGGCCCTGAGAAGCTTTCCAGAACAGAGGTCAAGGAGCGGGTTCTCCAGGATGCGCGTGTGCAGAGGTCTGTTCGAGAAATGGCATCCAAGGAGGACGCTTCCGATCAAAAGATACGGAAGATGGCCGAATCCTACGTTGACGAGATAGCTGCGAATCAAAGTTTTCAGCTGCATCATTTCCTCTATTATATCCTCAAATGGCTTTTCTGGAAGGTTTTCGACGGAACCGATCTCAGAGAGTCAGATTTCGTTCGGCTCAAGAAGACCAATGCCCAAGGCTCCCTTATTTACGTTTCCTCGCACAAAAGCCATTTTGATTACCTGTTAGTCGGTTTTCTGTCATTCATCAATCAGATGGCCATTCCTTACATGGCGGCCGGCAAGAATCTGTCCTTCTGGCCTATAGGCCCAGTGTTGCGCAATGCGGGAGCTTTCTTCATCCGGCGAACTTTCAGGGGTCTTGGGCTTTATACCCACGTCTTCTCCGCCTATCTGAAGGTGCTCGTAAAGGAGAATACAAATGTAAATTTTTATATAGAAGGGGGCAGGAGCCGAACGGGAAAACTCATTTCACCCAGAGTGGGCATGCTTGCTTTTCTGCTACAGACGATTGAAGAAGGGGCTGTTCAGGATCTAAATTTCGTGCCAACATTCATCGGTTACGATCAGGTGCCTGAGGAAAAATCTTATTTGCGGGAACTGGCCGGCAAGGAAAAGGAGAAGGAATCCTTCTGGTCCTTTGTCCGGGCGAGGGGAGTGCTCAATAAGAGATTCGGCAGAGTGTATGTGCGATTCCATGAACCAGTCTCATTCATGGAGTTTTGTAGGCTCGCCGGGTACGAGATCCGACCCGGAGTTCCCTTTCTGCGGGAAAACCGGAAACTGCTGCATGATTTCGCATACTATCTCATGTATGGGATTGTCCGCGCGGGTGTAGTAAGTCCCGTTGATTTGACTGCAACGGGTTTGGTCTGTAGGGGTCTCTCTCGGATCAGTCACGATTCACTGGTCACCGCTGTGGATCATCTCTCTGCGGTTTCGCAACACGGAGGGTTTGAATTCGTCGAAACTGCCGTGAATCCTGACGTGGCGGTAAGGAATGCCATGGGAATGTTCATATCTAGGGGATTCGTGGCAGAAGAAGATGCTCTGCACAGCGGAGGAAATCTCTTCAGGATAGTCGATGCCAGAAGAGGAAATCTGGATTTCTACAGGAATGGACTCGTGAATTACGTGTGGCCGGCCTCGTTACTTGCCATGATCATTCTAAGCAGAGGTCCGGAAGCGACGTTCGACGTAAAAGAGCTATCTGAGGAATTCGGACTCCTCAGAAGCATCCTGTCAAAGGAACTGACTTGTGATCCTCTGGCCTCAAACGAAGAAACTTTGAGTAAGACTCTAGAATTCTTTGAGCAAAAGGGTTGGATCCGGCCTACGACTGAATCCGGCCCCTCTCGCATTGAAGCCTGGCCATTGGAGTGCTTGGCCGGGACTCTTTGGGATCTGGTGGAGATATATTATTTGGCTTTAGTTGCGGCTGAAGGCGCGAATGGCGTTAGCCAGAAGGACCTCACAAAAAAAATGCTCGCAACTGCCATGGAGCTTCGACGGGAAGGAACACCTCGGCTCATGCCCGTCTTTCCAGCAGTCCCAGTCAACA
>JACRDE010000612.1 GCA_016212935.1 Desulfomonile tiedjei
ACAGCCAGAGCAACGATCATAGACTCGCGCCATCCCAGCATCACTGTCAGGAGAGCCACTATGCTCACCACTGCTATGCCCAGATGCTTTACCAGCTCGCTTACCTTCTCGTCCGCGGTTTTTCCGTAATTTCGCGTGACAATAACGTTCATGTCAGACGGGATCACGGACTTCTTGAGGTCCCCGATCTTGCTTATGAGTCCTTCCGCAACCTTGACTGCATTTGTCCCTTTTCTCTTGGCAACGGCGATGGTGACCTGATTGTAGGCCCCCCCCCGAAGCGCAACACCGGAATCGCGTGTTTCCGGATCTCGCGATGCAGCTGGCCCGAAAGAGAGACGCGTATAGCTTGAGACTTCCTCCGGCCCATCTATTGTGGTGGCTATGTCTCGCAGATAGACCGGTCTCCCTTCGTGCGCTCCCAGGACCACGTCCATGACGTCTTCCGCGCTGCTGAGGAACGGCCCAGCGTCTACCACTATTACTTTGTTGAGCTGATCCATCGTGCCTGCTCTGAGGTTCACGTTCGCAGCTTTGAGGGCCTTCTCCACATCGAGAGCGGAAACCCGTCGAGAAGCCATTTTCTCAGGACTCAGCACCACTCTTATCTGCCGCTTCCGGCCGCCCACCACGTAAGCCCCACCCGTATCCGGAATACTCTGCAACCGATGGAGTATTTCGTCGGCAACCCTGCGCAACTCATAATCCGAATACAATGAGCTATACAGAGCGAGTGTGACTACAGGCACGTCATCGATCTCAACAGGCCTCACAACCCAGCCTGTCACCCCGGGGGGCACCTGATCCACGTAGGACATTATTTTGCTGTGAGTCTTGAGTATGCTCTTCTCACGATCCTCTCCCACGAAGAAACGGACCGTCACCACCGCAGCCCCGGGCCTGGAGGCCGAGTATACGTATTCGACTCCATCGATTTCCCACAGCTTGCGTTCAAGATTTATGGTGACCAGGCTTTCTACCTCGGCAGCGGACGCGCCAGGAAAACTGATCATGACGTCAATTACGGGAACGACTATTTGCGGTTCTTCTTCCCTGGGGGTGAGCACAAGAGCTGCGACCCCGGCAAGGATTGAGGCAATAATGAAAATCACGGGGAGCTTCGAGGTAAGGAACGCCTCTACAATTCGGCCTGTAATTCCGAGATTGTATTTGTGCGAAAGACTCATTCTTTGACCAGATCAACAATTGACAAACCGCTTGAATTAGAAGATACACTAGCATTACCGCTTCTCAGGGTCAACTTAAGCCTTGATTGGTATACAAAATCTCCTACGCAGATATCGGTATTAGCCAGGCGGGGAAAGGTCTCGAGCTACCACATGAGATAAGAATAATTACTACTGCGCAAACGTATGCTTGGGATCAATAAACTTTACATCTCTTGTAAGGTTTAGCCGCCCGGCAAAAAAGTCTCGACACTCGCCTGACTTTACGGTTATTCTAGAATCACTTCTTCGGAAGGATATGGTGGAGTTATTTTTTGCCCGAACACAAACATCAAACTTGACATGAACTGCCTTTTTCTGGTAACGAGAATATCTTCGTGAAGATGGTCAGCACATACTGGAGATTGGTCGGCGATGCTCTCCAGCTTGGTGCATCGATTGTCTTTGCGATTTTTATCGGCGCCGGTTTAGGATACTGGCTCGATGGCAAATTCGGCACATTTCCATATCTGAGCATCATATTCTTTTTTTTGGGAGTCGCAGCTGCGGCTCGAAACGTGTGGGTCGAAGTAAGAAAACAACTTCGCTCCGAGAAGGACAAAGACCGTTTATGAAGGCCGAGAAGATTCCTGGCATCTGGTTCGTGCTTTCCAGTGTGGCGTATCTCGTTGGGCTTCCTGTTTGTCTTTTGGCGGCGCCCATTGAGTTCACCCTGGGATTCGCGAGCGGTGGCGCCCTGGTACTGCTGAACGCCTGGATGTCTGCCCGGAAGGTCAGAAAAGCGGACTTCCCCAACCGGGGGCGAGTTATCGCTTCACTGCTCGGCGGATTCTATTTGAGGCTGATCCTGCTCGGAGTCTGCCTTTACGCGTTTATAAAGTTCGTCCATGTAGATCCCGTAGGTTTGGTAACCGGCCTGTCGGTGGTTCCTTTAGGCCTTTTCTTCATGCTGGTCCTTATCTACGTAGCGAATAGAAGACCAGAGGAGGTCTGATCAATGGCTGACATCCACCCACCCGTATTGACGGACGTCATTTCAACCCCGGCCTATCATTCCATGGAAGCTTTCTGGAAGAACTATGGAGTTACTCATGGGGATTTGAACAATGACTTAAATACATGGCTTGTTATGGTCATTCTGATCGTGGCTGGAATTTTGGTGAAGAACAAACTTGAGACTGTCCCTAATGGGTCTCAAAACTTCTGGGAGGTGGTGGTCTCAACCCTCGAGGACATTGTGGTCCAGACGATGGGAGAGCACGGCCGCCCGTATTTTCCCTTGATTGCGTCCCTGGCGCTTTTCATTTTGGGTTGTAACCTGATTGGCATCTTGCCGTGGTTTCAGTCTTCCACCAACAATCTTAACACTACTTTGGCTTTGGCTCTGGTTGCGTTCACTGTTACCCACGCCGTGGGAATCAAAGAGCATGGGACGAAGTACGTTAAGCACTTCCTAGGACCGGTACCCTGGCTGATCCCGCTTATGCTTCCCATCGAGTTGATCGGCCACTTTAGCCGAATCCTTTCTCTCAGCTTCCGTCTTTTCGGAAACATCATGGGAGAGGATCTCGCAATCGTCATTCTTACTCTGCTGGTGCCTTATCTGGTGCCGTTACCGATGATGTTTTTGCAAGTGTTCACCTCTTTCATTCAGACCCTCGTGTTCATCATGCTGACCATGATGTACATAACAGGATCTCTTGAAGAGGCTCACTGATAACCAGAACAAGGGAGGTTTTGAATCTATGAAAAGAGCTCTTATCGCCGGATTGATGATGTTGGGTATTACGCTGATCGCTGGTATAGCGTTCGCAGCTGAGCCGGGCGCAGCAAGTGCAGGCGTTATTCAGTTCACAGTGCTTGCAGCCGGTCTTGCTATCGGATTGGGCGCAATCGGAAGCGGAATCGGAATGGGAACCGCCATCGGTGGAGCCTGCGAGGGAACCTCAAGGAACCCCGAAGCCGGCGGCCGCATCCTGACCACCATGATCATCGGTTTGGCCATGATCGAGTCTCTGACCATTTACGCATTGGTCATAGCCCTCATCTTAATGTTCGGTAACCCGTACGTTG
>JACRDE010000614.1 GCA_016212935.1 Desulfomonile tiedjei
GTAGGTCTTGAAATCACGTGCTCGGAGAGTATAAGTCCGGATATAGTCTGGTCGCACATTCAGTGCAGATGCTATGAGTGAAATCGGCATGGGTGTGGTCTCGGACGTAAACCTCGACCTGAGTCCAGTAGCCTTTGTCGTCACGGATTTTCTTGCAGGAAGCGCATATCGGCAGAAGACCGCTCAACGTCTTCACTTTGGCCAATGCTTCTTGTAACTCGCCTACGAGTTTGGCCAGCTCGTGCTCGGCCCTTTCTCGGTCCGCTATTTCCATGACAAGGTGCTCATTGGCTTTGAGCAGTTCTGCGGTTCGCTCTTTGACTTTCTCTTCCAGGCGATCTCGCGCGGCGCGCAGCGCCTCTTCCGACTGCTTTCTGTGAGTAATGTCCTGCCGCATTGCCCAGAAGCCGAGGAGGTAATCGTTCTTCACGTTTCCCACGAGTGTGTTTTCAAAGTATCGGTGCCGCCCTCGGGAATCGTATTCCTCATTCTCGAATGAGCGAATGGGGAAATGCTGTTTTATCCAACCGAGATAGAATTCCGCGTGATGGTCGTCGAACGGAAAAATGGATTCCAGAGACGATCCTTTGACGGATTCGATTCCCCTGTGCCCTTGAATTCTCGCAAATTCGTGGTTGCCACCCACAAGCTCGGCTTGTGACACCAGGTTGATGACTTCCGCAGCGGATCGGTCCGCCGAGATCGGTCGGTGAAGAGAGAACTCTGCTATGCCTATGGGAAAGACATGGACCAATAGTTGATATTTCTGATTGATTATGAGCTTCTTCTTTTCTGCCGTGAGGTCCTCGACAATAGCGAGGACCGACCTTTTGCTCTTGAGCCTGAGGGACCGCAGGTTGACGCGGCACCACAGCATCTTCGGCCCGAGTTGGATCAATCCTTCGAATACATTGGTCTTCCGGTCCAAGAAAATCTGACTGAGCACGGTCTCAGCGTTTTGACTCTCACTCGGTGTTGGAAAAATGGAAGAAAACGGAACGCCAATTATGGCGCCAGGGTCGCCGCCGATCTTTGCTATTGATTCATTGGCGAACACTATGGAATGAGTTGTATCGATCAGAAGTGTGGGAATGGGCATAGCTTCGAGCAATTTGCCGAAGGTGATATTTTTGATTTGCCGCAGGTCGAAACTTCCCGAACTTGTGACGTCCTTTGTAAACATGCTATCCAGATCGATGGTCTGGGTAACAATCATGCGTTTCTGAAGCAACTCGGGGCTAGCTACATGCAGTTGAGCGATTTCAGTCGTCATATTCGGGTTATTTTTTTCCATACGCATCCCTGGTCGGACGTGAACCTCAGACCCCTGAGATCTAACGTTGTAAGTCCCCAATAACCGGCTTTTTGTTCCTAAAGGTCCAGCTTTGACGGGCTTTCGGCCCGGAGTGAGTAATCGAATTCAGTTGCGAAGCGCGCAGTATCTTAGAAGCATGCCTCCGTCCACCCGCTGGAGGTGAATATATGAGCATTATTTCTTGCGGTCAAGAGAAAAAGCCCGCATGTTCAATAACGTAGAATTATCGCTGCCAATTTTGTATGCGCTGAAGCGCAACATGAATGAATCACCGGCTCATGAACGTTTGAGCCCAGACCGCGAGTAGGCATTGTTTTCAGGCGGTCTTCGGGCCCTCTTTCTTGTTTCAGAACGCAACTTGACTGTGAGGTTGCTCGCCTTGGAAGCTCATCTCATTTAAAATACTTGAAATTGGCAAAACCTGGTATGGGGTTCCATCTTTTGAGCTATTTTGCATGAAAAATTAGGTTGATCGGAGGTAATGTGTATGTTGGTTTAATCAACTGAGGTGAAAGTTAACATTTTCGTACAGGTCAGTTCTGGAAAACTGGTAAAACGCGAGTATAACCAATGCGCGGTCATACGGGCAGCAAACCCATCAAACGCAGCGCGTTCCGCTGAGCAATCAGGTCTACTCAGTTGCCACTTGATTACATGCTGGTTATGGCTATTTTGTGAGGTTCGGCCACGTTCGATGTCAAACGGTAGACTACGTATTGGAACGCAATTTCGGCGCCACCTTTTGTGGCAAGACGCTCAACGGCGCAATTCGCAAATCGGTTGGCGTATTCTTTGATTCGTGACAATGAGAGGGGATCCGAGATCGCTGTATTGGTGGGACAGGCATCCTGCCTGTCATGCCGTGATTGTAGACAGGCGAGATGCCCGTCCCAGCAATGCCCGAAATACGGCACAGAACTTACGAAACGGAGCGCTTAACGGTCTGACGTATCAATGTCGGCCCTCGCGGCGCGTGGCATTCACTCCGGCTTGACATTGTCCTCCCGAGCAATCTAACTTGTCTCACCCGGCTTGACGTCAATCTCTACGGAATCGGTCGTCGGTCGGGACTAACCGTCGGTTTGCCCGGAACGGGCTGTCGGCAAAAACATCTCCGGGCCTGCGAGATTTCAGGAAGGTGAGCAATTGAACAACAGTGACATTCCCTCGTATTTGCCGCGTAGGTTCCAGCGGATTCATCTTGAGCTGACCAATAGGTGCAATTTTTCGTGCGTTTTCTGTCCTGACGGAATAATGACCCGCAAGCGAGGGACTATGACCGAATCACTCGCCAGATCGGCTCTGGACCAGATTTCGGAGTTGGATCTCGCGGAAAAGGTCAC
>JACRDE010000617.1 GCA_016212935.1 Desulfomonile tiedjei
GGAAGCTCTGAGATGGTAAAAGCCCGTTCTCCCCGCGGGCGGAACTAACAAGCGTGCGGGACGCTGAACAAGGAGCCGGAGTTCAATTCTGGGCCAGCCAAAGATGGCCTGTTTGAAGGCATAGTGGAGTGATACTAATGCGCATTCAAAGAAGTAAGATTGGGGGGACCTCTTTAGTAAAGAGTTTCCCCCCAAACCCCCTTCCAGAAACTTCTATCATTTGCCGGAACCCCCATTTCCTGAAAGGAAATCTGGGGTTCCGGCGAGTGCTAAAAGTTCTTGAGGTGGGGTTCGGGGAGGAACTTCTTACAAGAAGTGCCTCCCCGATTTTACATATTTGAAAACGAAATGGTATGAGTCATTGACGGCGGGCTACATCATTATCCGGGTGAAGCTCAGATGCAGGCTGAGCAGGAACATCGACTGAGCCAAAGATAGCTCGGACTTATGCATCACCGAAAAAGCAGGAAGGCTTGTGAAGCAACAGAATAGACCCATTGCAAATCCGGGGCTGGTGCTCCGTGAAGAATTCGACGATTGGGCTGTGTTGTTCGACCCGGATACTGGCGACGGCTTCGGGATGAATCCGGCCGCCGTGTTTGTTTGGAAGCTCCTGGATGGCTACCATACCGAGTCGCAGATCACAGAAGCATTGAGAGACGCCTATAACGAGGTGCCCGAAGACGTGGATTCGCACGTGAGAGAGTTTATCGACGATCTAGTCAGGCGAGGGTTCGTGGGCTTCGAAGTGGAGAGCTCTGCATCGACGTGAACGTCGCTAAAGTCGGGTAGTACCGATTCACGGTCAATCGAGGAAGACTCTGGAAGGCACTTCTGGTAATAAGTTGCTCCCAAAGCCATATATCAAGCGCTTCTAGTCCTTGCAGGAATCTTCGTTTCACGTCGCGAAACGAGGATTCTTGCAAATGTTGCAGTAACTAGGACAGGGCACAGTGAGAACCTTTTTCATACAAAAGAGGTAACCATTCAGTTATGGGTGGAGACGAGGCACTCCGGAGACATGTCCTTGCGAGCGCAGCGAAGCAATCTTAACTTACCATTATGAAGATTGCTTCGTCGCTCCGCTTCTCGCAATGACAACCCAGATTAGTCGGTTCCCCCGAATGACTGAATGCGTTCCATAAGGGTTCTGGCTCTACTACCGCTTAGCAGGAAAATTCGTATAATTCGTCTTTTCGGTAATTCTCAGGGAATCGTTCAATTGTCCTATTACCTTACTCTAGCTGGTACATTCACGATTCGATTTTCCGGAACTCCTGAAACGGACGAGTGGCTGGGGAAATTCGCCAAAATAATGAGACTGGAAAGTTCCGCCAAGGAACACTTGAGCGATGTGCGATTCTTTCCCACTTCCATCTGGACGTGCTGGCACAAGACTCTTTCGATTTGCCAAGGACCACAGTCAGTTTCGCTGCTTCCCGCTGATTCCTGGCAGACGAAGCAGTTCAGCTTCATAAGGGTCTGGCATCATCAGGGCATTGACGACATTTGCTGCGAAATGGAAACAGGGGATTGCGGCTCGGACCTTTCCATAATAATGATGGCCGAGGCTCTTCACGCCGTGTACCTGTTGCTGCGCGATAAAGGCGGATTCCCTGTACACGCGGCGCTCGTGGAGCGAGAGGGAATGGGAGTTCTGCTCGTGGGAGCCAGTGGGGTAGGAAAATCAACATGCAGCCAACGATTGCCCAACTCGTGGAATGTGCTTGGAGACGACCTGGTGCTTGCGGTTCCAGGCTCCACGAACGCTTACCTGGGGCATCCTTTGCCCACATGGAGCCAACTGCTGTCTCAGAGCTCGACCAGGACATGGAACGTCCAGTCATGCGTTCCGATTGTCGCAGTGATGGTCCTGGAACAGGCGGAGGAGGATGAAATCATTCCCCTAGGGCAGTCACGCGCTGCCATGAGAATAGCTCATTCAGCATCCTACGTTTCTCTGCTGGGGCTTGTAGAGCCTCCCGAAACCGTAGCCTCAATACGGAGGTCAGTTTTCAATAATGCCGCACGAATGGCAAAGTCAGTACCAGCTTTTGTTCTCCGTTGCAGTCTTCATGGCAAGTTCTGGCGGAAAATGGAGGAAGCTTTGAAGTTGCCGCCGACCATATAGCTCGAAACCATCGATCATAGCCTGGGATGATCCCTTTGGGAGCCTCGGTATTCGAAAAACCTGGTTCCAACCGGATTAATTTCAAGCGCTACGGGCTTCGGTTCGGTTGTAATAGCGGTTATATCTATAATTATAGTAATATCGTGAACCAGAACTCTTGTGCTCAGCCATATTGATCACTATCCCAAGTAGACGTCCCCTGCCGCGGAAGACCGATTCCTTGGCCTGTATCAGAACATCCAGAGGGGTGTGGCCGGATTTGGTGACAAGAATCAGGCCATCGGCGTACCCGGAAATGATAGATGCGTCCACCAGGCCTAGAATCGGCGGCGCATCGAGGATGATGAAGTCATAATCCTTCCGGCATTCATCCAGGATGTTCTGCATTCTTTCAGTCTTCAGGAGCGCAACTGGATTGTCGGAGTGCGATCCGGACGTCATATAAAAGACACCAGGGACAGGGGAACGATGAACCGCCTCTTTGACGTCCACACATTTTCCAGTGATCAAATCAGATAATCCCGGGGACTCATTCTTGCTCTTGAATACTTCGTGGATTCGCGGGCGCCTTAAATCACCGTCTATTATTAGCACTCTCTTCAGCTCGGAGGCGATTACAGTGGCCATAACCACTGTAATCAGGGTCTTGCCTTCCAGTGGCAGTGCACTGGAAATACACATTGTTACGCCGGTTTCGCCTGGAATGAACGA
>JACRDE010000618.1 GCA_016212935.1 Desulfomonile tiedjei
CAGCGAGCACAACGGACTGTAGGCCCACTCAGGGACCACGCAGGTAAAACTTTTACCTACCGCTGACACCCAACAACTCGAGCCCCAGGAGTCTTTGCCCCTATGTATAACCCCAACGCCAAAAAAAAATCCGCGTGACCCGCCGCGTCATGCAATCCCCCGAAAGCCCAACCCCGAAACCCCTCGGTGTACCCGGGCAGGGGTATTTTCAGGTAAAGCCGGGGTCCAGGGTCTGTTGAGAAGACTGGATTCCGGCCTCCGCCGGAATGACGATTCCGAAGCTCCGACGCAGACTGGAGTTCCGCATCACGGGTAAGTTGCCTCAGTCAGAAACATTAGGTGTCAAGGTTGCCCACGAGACAGCGAGGACAGTAACAGGACTTTGCTCCGGTCCCAGCGGAGCAAGAGCAACAATCCATTGATGTATTGCATCTTGCCCACTTTGGAGGGACTGAAGTGCCAAGCACAGCCGGGAAATTTGCTTCTCAATTCCGCCCATAATGCCCTCAAGAAGCGGTTCGACTCCTCGACATCGGATATCCCCATCAGTTTTGCAATCATGCGGACATTCCTTTTAACTCATTGATTAGCAAATTTGGAGACCAACGCGATCCGGTATTCCCCGCCAGTTTGCCATACACCCAACCTGCCCACGAGATTCGTTCGAATAGGCACCTGAGAACGATTCTGCGCGACGTTCCGCATCGGGGTAGGCTAAGGCATGGTCGTTTTTTGAACATTTTGGATAGCATAGCCTGTTAGTTGCTTATAGAGTCAATTTTCCGGTTGTGAAAGGGGAACCTCAGGAATGCGCTCCTCCTGGCCACCGCCTCGAAGTGCTTTCGTGAGACTGCACGGTCTGAGCTTGACTGCGTTGGACGCATGTGGTTGCTATCCACAGTGGCATCAATGTGATGGCCGAAATAAAACGGGGACCGACGCGTGACGACAGTATACCTGGCATCTCCTCTCGGCTTCTCGCCAGAATGGAAGTCCTACAGGGACAAAATCAAGCAGCGGCTCACCGAATTGCGCTGCACGGTGCTTGATCCTTGGGATCAGAAATTTCATGCGGCTATCGAGGAAGCGAGTACTATTCAGGACTGGTCTGCCCGCATTGCGGCCTTCCGAGATATAGCCCGACAAATCGGAAAAGCCAACGAGGATATGATACGCTCCAGTGACGTTGTCCTGGGAGTGCTGGACGAGCCAGAATTGGACTCAGGAACCGCAAGTGAGATCGGTTTTGCGGACTGCGCACCGATTTCAGGAACTGTGGAGACTCTGACGGTATTCCCACAAATCTGCAAGTGCTGTACTGTATCGAATCGAGCGAGAGAGAACTCTTCAGAAAAGTGGAAATGTTGTTTTCTATCGTAGAGCACCGGCTAAGCCTTAACTTTGATATTACCGTTCTGCGGAGTCCCAGACTTCATTAAGCATATCCTTAAAAATTGCCAATAGTTCTTCAAGTGAGGTTTTCAGTTACGAGCGACGGCCGGGAAATTATTCTGAGCCACGTTCCAGGTTATAGGGTAGGCCTTGGCTTGACTGTTTTTTGCATTTTGAAAGAATCAGGCGGGGAGATGATGGTGGCTCACGGAATTTCAATAAGTTACGGAATCCCCGGACGTCCGGGGATTTGTGGGTTCGGACAGGCTACCCCCGCAGGCTGTGCCCAGTGGAGAGATCGGTCACAAGACACCTGGGAAGTATTCTGAGCCACGATCTCAGCACGATATATGCCTCATCGGCTTGTCTGGTCCGTACAGCGAAGAACCACGTGTGTACCGTGTCCGTGGAAACGAACAGATGTTTATTGTTGCTAGCCCCGATTACCCTCTACCTCTCGACATCTACATAGAAAGGGCCGAGCTGATTTCTCATCCTTTGATAATTGAAGAGCAAGGTTCGGCCGGCCGCGCGGTCGTTCTTCATCAGTTCGAAAAAAGGGGGTTATTACCTCGAATAGGGGCGGAGGTAAACAATATCGAACTCGCCAAGAAGCTCGCCTTACAGAAAAAAGGGGTGGCCCTCATGTTTGAACCAACTATCAGAGAAGACGTTGGTCGTGGAGGTCTGAAAATTATTCGGCTTCAGGGTGGCGAGATTAAACTCAGGGCGATCGACGTCCTGGTTAACAGGGAAGTACGGCTCTCTCCAATTGCAGAAGCCTTCCGCCTTGCGATCAAAGAACATTTTGATGGAAATCTCCACGAAATGCCCCCCTGGTGAGCGCCACCCGGTACATCCCGGCAATCTTACGAGAGGTGCCAGGCGTTGAAAATTGCACTCCAGAGACACCATCAGCCGCCGAGAATACTTTGGAAAATATTCACGCCGTCGCCACTCCTGATTGTGTCATCGGCCTTGAGTATCCGACCGTTTGTCGAAACCACCAACACGTCGGATCTTGCGATCCCCAGAGCGCCCAAGAGGTCTTCTACCGTCGCATTATCAGGAAGTACAACTCTTTGGCCTTCCGAATGGCAGTACGAAGGAAAGCGCTCTCTCAACGTCCCGTATAATCGGACGCTCAGTTCCACGGCCATTCTTCGCTAGAACGCCAGGGTGCGGTCAATATCCGCGTCACTGACGGAAAAGATCGTGTTGTGAGGGGGCAGGGGTTCCTGGTAGAAGAACTGGGGCAGTCGGTCGTCCGCTTCAGTAAAACCCGCCCGTTTGTTGAACTTCCGCTCGGCCTTGAGCACGCGGATCCCGAGAGTCGGGATGTCTTCCGGCCCTAACTGGGAACCGAGTTTAGCATTGATGGCTTTCAAGAAAGCTTCACCGCCTTCACCACTGACCAGGGCGACGGCGGCCATAAAGCACATTCCTGTGCAGTCGACGGCCGCGACTCCGATTTGCAGGTTTCTGGAAGCCTCCACTTGCCCTTCCGCTTTCAACGGATCGAGTTTTTGCTCCAGATACTCTCCCACCACATTTCCCGCAGTATGATCTGCGCCCATAGGGCACGTGGCATACGTCACCCCGTTGCCTTGCATGGCTCGGGGGTCATAGGCGGCAATGCTCTGGCCCTTGACTACAGGCACCCTGGGGTTGTTGAAGTATTTGCCTACCGCGACTGGACCGTTTCCGAGAATCCTTCCGAATGCCGTCCCCCGAGCGATTTCTTCAACCATTTCGATAACCGCCGCTCCATCGCCGAATTGCCTGTAACCGGAGTCCAAGGCAACGGCGACAGCCACGCCCGTGTTCATGGTGTCGACACCGATGTCATCGCACAAGAAATCCAGGCGCGCAATCGTGTCCAGATCAGCGACGCCGGTCATCCCGCCCATCGCCCAAATTGTTTCGTACTCCAATGAACTGGTGACATATTTCCCCTGTTCGTCAACGAATTCATTGGAGCAGTGGATGATGCACTGCGCACAACCTACGTGGGCGGTCTTACCGCCCCGTTTCTGAATGATCTCTGCCATGGCTTCACCGCTGATCTTCTCCCAGTCGTCAAGTATGCCTTTCCTGGCATTATAACTGGGAAAAGCGCCCATTGCGTTGACCGGAGCTACAAGACCGGCGGTACCGAGAGCAGGCATCATGCTTCCACTCATGGGATGGGCCTTAATAGCTTTCGCCACCGCTCTTGCCGCTTCCTTGAACGCCTCAGGATTGACAATGGCATCCGCACTCTTTCCCCCTTGCTCAACAACAAAGGCTTTGAGCCCCTTGGCGCCCATCACGGCGCCCAATCCTCCACGACCCGCAGCACGACAAGGTCGCCCGTCAACATCCGTTGTTTGGATAGAAGCACTTCGCAGCTGGTATTCTCCTGCCGGCCCGATACAGAGTACGGAGTTCTTTTCGCCAAACCTCGAGCGCATATTTTTCGTGAGTTCGTAAGTCTTCATCCCTTTGTAGTCCTGCGCCGCTAAAAGCTGCGCTTCTCCCTGCTTGTTGATCCTGAGCAAGCACAGCTCCCCTTCGGGCGCCTGTCCTTCGACAATCACCGCGGTAATACCCAAATGACCCAGATCCGCGGCTGCGGTTCCGCCGGCATTACTCTCCTTGATGGTCCCGGTCAGCGGACTCTTCGCTCCGATGGATATACGACTCGTGTTCACCAGCGGGGTGCCGCTTAAGAGCCCCGGAGCGAAAATAAGCTTGTTTTCGGGCCCCAGGGGATCGCACTTCGGCGGCACCTCTGCGTTGATCATGATCGACGTCAGGCCCCTACCACCGAGAAATCGATATTCTTCGGGTACATCCTCAGCCACGATCCTCTTCTCAGTCATGTTCACTCTCAAGAACTTCACGGCCATTCCTCCCTGCTCAAATGGGTCTGTCTAAATGCCAAGTCTCCTCAATCTGGGATCTGAGGTCCTCGATGGGGAGTCCCGGACTATATTCTACGTGCTTCGCCCTTGGTACACAGCGTCACCTACGAGAACATAGAAATCAGCAACCCATTTGGAAAACCACTGGTGAAAGAAATCCTCTTTGAATGCTTTGGATTCGGTGTTCTGTTTCCACTCCGCCAGGTTGCTCACGTCGATGACACCGATGTAGTTGAAAGGGGAGAGCGTTTCTTCAGGTGGGTGGCCCTCCTTACCGTTGCCCTTGATTCCGCCGAACATCTTGAGGAGCGTGAAGGAGTTGCAGGCGCTCAAGGACATGAACAGGGGCCCTTTGTAGTCTTCACACCACTTCTTGTACTCTGCGTCCGTCACACCGTCTTTGAGATTGTAAAGTATAATGCTCGTAGCCATCTCTTGATCCTCCTATCAGAATTGGGCCTGTTGAGTGCCCCTGTTGTTTCCCGCATTTTCAGTCCTGGATTGCAGACTCTGGTCCTTCTCGAAACCGATGACAGCAGCGCCCAAGGCCCCGATAATTTGGGGGTCCACATTACCCGGGAGAGTGACAAATCTGCATTTCAGGATATTTTCCAGAGTTTCCACTACACCATTGTTCTTGGCAACTCCTCCCGTCATGACAATCTCATTTTCCACGCCTACTCTTCTTATCAACGTGCTTATCCTGTTAGCCACCGACTTGTGGAGTCCTTTTATAATGGAAGGTAGAGGGACTTCCTCATTAATGAGATTAATGACTTCGGATTCGGCAAATACGCTGCACATACTGCTGATCATGGCGGGATATCCGTCTTGGAAGTGCATTTGCACCATGTCCTTTATCTCAAGCCCCATGGATCTTGCCATGAAATCGAGGAACCTGCCAGTGCCTGCCGCACATTTGTCATTCATAGCAAACTCCATCACCAGGCCGCTCTTGTTGATGCTGATTGCCTTGGTATCTTGTCCGCCCACATCAACGATGGTCCTTACTTCCGCAAGCAGGTGATGGGCACCTTTAGCGTGACATGAGATCTCCGAAACATTCTCATCGGCAAATTCCACTTTGGCTCTACCGTAGCCTGTACCTACGGTGTACGTTACTTGCTCTCTGTGAATGCCAGCGGAGGATAGAGCCTGCTGGAAGACCAGATGTGCGGTCTTGGTTGGGCTCACAGAACTTGGTCCGATGGCATAAGAAGCGATTTTTCCTCCCACAAGGATGACAGCTTTGCTCGTGGAAGACCCGATATCTACTCCAGCCGTCACCTTTTCTTGGTTAGGCAATTGTTCCTCCTTGGTGCTATCTATTTAATCTGGGCAACACCACGTCGTGAGCAAAGCGTCTAAACTGCTCTTGCAGGGTTTCGGTGGAGGTGATACGGGGATCAAACAGGTCGAATTCAAAGTCCAGCAAGGGAACATCCGCCTCTCTAAGGGCTTCCTTAAGCAGCCCGATGATCCCCCAAGCATGTTTGCACGACACGTGACCGGCGAACAGTGCGCAGTCGGCCTTGTAATCACTCACCGCCCTGAGTAAGTCGTCGACGAAGTATTCCGGCGCCCCTGTAAAATGGCGCCCCATGGGCATGAAGATTTGCTTTCGCGCAAGATCATGCAGTATCGTCTCGGGGGTTGAAGTGTCCACGTACATTTCAGGGACAACATAGCTGAACATGTCTACGGGAACGACCATACCCAATTCATTTTCCATCCATTCATAAAAGCCGATATTGTACCAAGTGGGTGAGCCGAACCAGATAGCTCTGATTTTCTCTCCACCCGGCGCTGCAGATTTTCCTGCCAGAACTCGTTCCTTGGCGTCTGCCGCAAATTCAGAAGCGACCCAGGTTCCTCCCTTTGTTCCGGACCCATCCTGGAGCAGGATGTACATCGTAGACAACATTTTACTCGTTTGGGGGCATGGGACAGTTTTGCGCAATTCAAGCCATTCCAATGCCTGATCGATCATGCGATTGCTTTCTGCGCAGACTTCCTTCAGTCTGTCCCAGTTCAATTTCTTTCCCGATTTCTCTTCGAGAAACTTTATCTCTTCCTTCAATTGCCCGGCAACGTAGTTGATTTCTCTCTCGCCGTGAAGATGCGGGATATCAATCATAAAGACGTCTTTTGCCGTAATTTCTTTGATGCTCTCGGCAGCCACCGTCTGGCTGTCGCACGGCGCGGTTACAAAAACCGAGCACAGGCTTTCGGGAAGGATCTTTTTCGATAAGTTCCCGATTGTGGCCCTATCCGTCGAGCAGACATCGCTGCTCATGCCTTGAGCTTCGGCCAGATCTATGGATTCCATGTTGTAGTTGGAGTCGCCAACCAGAGACTGGAGAGCTACAACCTTCTCCATGGCAAATGGAAATATCTCGTTTTCGTTCTCGCCCAGTGCAAGCAGGAGTTCAGGTATCCCACCAAGGTTGTACGAGATTACGGGCTTTCCATCATCCAGTGCAGAGAGAATTCCCTCTGTAGCCATTTTTGCGGCAAAAAGAAACGCATTGAAAGCCCTCGAGTCCGGGTCTCCCTGATGGCGATCCAGCAGTCCACTGACACCGGCATATATCGCCTCAAAATCTTTGGCACGTTCTTTGCCCAGCACTGTCATAGCTCCGCCCCCTTTTTGGATTTGGACTCGATGTTTTCAATAAAGGCCTGCACTCTTGTCTTTACCTGGCCATATCCGCCGGCCAGATACTCGCGGTCAAGGACAAGCGTCGGCATGCCATTGGACCGGCCTCGGCGGGTAAAATTGTACAGGTGGCCGGCATTGACGATGCACTGCTTTATACGCTGAGCAATCAGACCGTCGGCATGAAAGTCTGTCATAATCTGCTCCACGTTGGCGTACCTGGCGGGAAAGCTGTTTACCATTCTGGCACAGGGGACTCTGTAGAAGTACCTCTCGGCGATCTTGGTGAGAGGGTCTCCTTCTTCAGGCACCTGCTCTTCATAAAAACGAGCCCCAAAACAAGTATCCTCGTAAACCACCAGTCCTCCCTGATCTTCCATGACTTTCAGGAATTCCGGCTCATCCAGCTCTCCGCCGCTGACTATAAACCTAGCCCTGTATTTCCTTGGCGCCTGATCCGAGTTCAACGCAGCGAGCAGTACTTCGGCCAATTCATTGAAGTTCTTAAGGGGCATTACGTGGGCGGCAATGGTTACGGTGAGAGCTTCGCTTCCGCTAATCGGCGGGCTTGGCCTTTTCCTCAGATCATTTAGCCTGATCAGATTTGCTCGCGCAGCATTATGCAGCTTGATTGCTTCATGTAATTCCTGTGAGCGGATCTTTACTGAAAAGTGCTTCTCCATGGCCTCAATAAGCTTTTCAAGTTCCTCCTTGTACCAGCTCAGCAATCTTTCCTCCGAGGTCCGTGGGACAGAAAGAAAGGCATGGAAAGGGACTTTTGTTTTTTGCTTCCAGACTTCGTACGCTCTTCTTGCCTGGTCGCAGCCGTTCATGCAAACAATGCCAGACATGAAATCGAACTCGCCCTGCAAGGCTATGTTGACTGTATGTCTGACAAAAGTGCAGACATTGGAACTCAGGTAAACATCGGCCAGAGCTGTATCCTCGCTTCTTGGGCCCCTTATCCGGTAAGGCACCATTCCTGCGGCGGTGAATATCTCTGCCGGTATCAAAGAGCAGTAATAACCTCCCACTTTTCCGCCACCGGAGATCCACTGTTCAACGTAGGAGTTGAGCGGCTCTTTCACCACGTCTTGAAATACGTTGAGTATCTCACTTTTATTCATATCTTAGCCTCCTCAAGCCTCGACAAGAAAGTCGACAATTCTTTCTGCCGACTCCAACACAGGAGAGTTGGCAGGAAGGTCAAAGACCGATCTGCCCAATGCGTCGTTTCTCAACAGTTCTTCGTCCTCGGGGATTGTCCCCCACACAGGAACCTCAAGCGCCGACACGGCCGCGTGGACAGTTTCACCCAAGTCTTTCGCTCGATTCAAAACGACTCCCATTCGGGCTCTCATATTCAAATCCACCGCCATCTGCTTTATCAACTCCACGGAATGCCTGCTTCTCTGTGAGTTGTCCATGAGCACAACAATGCTGTCGACACTCGACATGACTTCTCTATTTATTTGTTCCACACCTGCCTCGGCATCTACCAAGACCACATCATAATTCTGGGCGAGCTTTCTGGCAGACTCTTTGAGCAGGGAGTTAACAGGACAAAAACAGCCTCTGGATCGGGATCGACCCATAGCGAGAAAACTGAACTTGTCCGTTTCAGTGAGAGCCTCCAGCAGTAGGTAGTCCATCGCGCCGGCGATCTGCTCAGGATCCCGATCGGTCTTGGCTCTGCGGATCAGATCTTCTCTGAGATCACCCAAGGTCTTGATGTCGTCTTTCAGCCCCAGAAGGTAGCGAAGTCCCATAGCAGGATCAGCATCTACTGCAAGAATCCGGAGGCATCTTTGCCAGAATACTCTGAGTACTGCTCCACCGAAAACGGTCTTTCCCACACCCCCTTTACCACAGATGGCTACAACAGTTGGGAATCCCATTATTTCCTCTACATGACGTTTTTCTTCTTTACGATTGCAGCTGCATCATTGAGAATCCGGCACGTGTCGGTTTCCGGACATTCGTCGCAGGCCAGGCCGCTGTCGCATTCCATCCTTTTCCTCAGCTCGGCCCTATACTGAGAGCGTCTTTGATCAGCCAAGCCATCGGCCACAGGCCGCAGCCTGTTAATGTGGCTCTCTTCTGCGACAACAAGCATTACCTCAATATTGACAAAGGTCCGACGATACTTCTGCAGTTCAGCGACAAGGTTCCACCCCATGGCTCCGAGTGTGACTTCATGGTGCAGGGCGTCATGGCCGACTCGGATCCATATCCGCCCCAAGGCCACTCTTGCCATGACCCCTGCTAGATGGCCGCAAGCGGACAGTTTCCCGTACAAAGCCCTTTTGGTTCGATCGTCGGCCTGCTGGACCGTGCAAAGTGCGATAAGGGCAAAAGGGTAACGGCCCGCAGAGAGTTCTTGAAGCTCTCTACCCATGACCGTTACTCTGGTCTCTTGAATCAGATCATCCCGTTCCGTCACCATGCCGAGGCACAGCGATGTGGTAGTCGGGTGTCCCAGTTCGATCACCGTATTCTTGGCGTCAACTAATGTGCTCCCTTTATCTAAACCAGCAGCTTTGAGGCCCAGAGGAAGTCCGTAGTGTTTTACTCCGAGACCGTCCGTCTCCCAAGTATCCGCTATCATCCTGACTTCCTCTATGAAGCGGCAATCGTCCGACATATAGTTGTCCCCTATCCAGGTCGGCTCATCTCAAGTCAGCACCAAGGCATCAGTTTATAAATTGCAGTCGTAGTAGCCTCGGCACACGTCAAAGCGTCCCAACTGAGCGCCACCTTCCCACAACTGAATCATCTTGCAGTCCCGCCAGTACTTCTCCACGTCATAGTCCCGCACGTAGCCGTAAGCGCCCATAAGCTCCATTGCCTTGTTGGTCACCATCACTGCGACATCACAGGCATGCATTTTTGCAATGCTTGCTTTGGAAAGCATGAAGTTCGATACTGGAGGACCGTACGTTTCGGGGTGATCGTACATATACGCAGCCGACAAATAGAAATTTCGGGCAGTCTCTATGCCAATCGCCATGTCCGCCAATATGCAGGCAGCGACGGAGTGCTGTCTGATCGGTTTGTCAGCAACAATTCTGTCCCCCGTATATTTGAGAACTGTTTCAAATGCGCCTTGAGCCTGTCCCACAGCCATCGCAGCCGTCACGATACGCCCAAGAATCAGGTTATTCTGCAGCAATTCGGCATCATTTCCCGGTCCGGCGGCGCGAAACTCTTTGGGGACCCTTACGTCTTCCAAGAAGGCCGGATGGTTCTTGTCTCCCCGCATGCCTGCCTTTTTTTCATTCTTGCCAAAAGTAAGACCTTTGGTGTCTTTGGGCACGTAAATCAAGGCGACACCAGCTTCACCCAAACCAGGATCGGTAGTGCAGACCACGCAATAGACGTCAGCTATTCCACTGTTCGACGCCCACATTTTTTGACCGTTGATCACCCATTCATCTCCTTCAAGTTTGGCGATTGTTCGTATCTTTTTTCCATGCAGAGTAACATTCTCGATGTCGCAACCGCCGCCGCCGTGAGGCCCGCCGGGCTCTGTCATGGAAAAGCAGCCGAACTTTAGCTCCTTACCGCAAAATTCGGGCGCAAAACGATCCAACACCGCTTTGTTACCGGCTGCTAGGGCAGGGACAAATGCCCAACCCGTAACAGTTCGAGCAACGCATATTCCGCTGTCCCCACGACTGAGTTCTTCGTGCACGATCGCATTAGTAACGACAGAAGCCACTCCATTTCCCCCATATTCGGGAGGAAAAGGGGCCTTTTGGATGCCCAAGTCCGTCAAGGCTTGAAGAATTTTGTTTACTATTTTATGCTCCTTGTCGTCGTCTATGCGCTGCCGGACGGGCATGATCTCTTTGTCGACGAAGCTACGGAGCATTTCCTTTAACATATGGTCTTCTTTCTTAAGAAGAATGTCCAAGTGCGATTGGTTAGCCATAAATTTCCTCCACTCACTTTGTTTTTATAGGTACTCCGCTTCCAAGGAGATACTCTTCTGGGGCTTTTCGATTACGCCTTGCCGAGGCCGACCATGCCCGGACCCAGGGCGCCGATAATTCTTGGATCGACGGCTACAATGAAAAATACGTGCCAGAAGGATATGTGCTAGCAATATCTTATTATTATAGTGGGCTACACCGCACAGACTGTGGGGAATTTCGTAACCATATTAAGAAAGATTGATACAGAAGCACCTGAGGGAGGAAATTTCAGGATGGAATGGTATTCATAGGGATGATCAAGCTTTCTTGACGTGCCAAGAAAACTTGATACTGAAATTCCTTGGTCGTAGACAGCCGCTATCTATTATTTTCACCCGCCTCGACCGATCTACCATATTTGCTTCTTCAGGCGCTGATTCAGTGCCTGGGGTGTAATTCCCAGCGTAAGTGCCGCCACACGCTGATTGTTTTTCGCTCGATTCAATGCCTCTTGGATGAGGGCAGCAGTGGTTTCTTTAATAGTAGGAAGCTGCTCTAGCTGCGCCAGCCAAGGCTTGACTGACGACGAGAGCGCAAAGGAGGAAGAGACCTTTGATTCCCTGTCCTCATGAGTGACACGCTCAAAGGATTTTGCTGATAGGATTTTCGAATTGCCTCTTCCGACGGCATCTACAACCATAGCTTTTAGCTCTCTCACGTTACCCTGGAAGTGGCAAGTTTGAAGAAATTCAACTAGACCTTGATTGTAAGTGGGCGTTTCTCTATTGAATTCTCCGGCACTTTCATTAATAAAATGTTCGAGCAGGACAGGGATATCATCCAAGCGCTCTCGCAAAGGCGGAATATGTATGCTGTGGGTGCGGAGTCTGTAGAAGAGGTCTTCACGAAAACGCCCTTCTTGAACTGACTTCGAAAGGTCTCTATGAGTGGCAAAGAGGAACCTGACGTTTGCCGGTTTTGCCACGTCCGACCCTAAAGGGAAGTACTCGTGTTTATCCAGGAGTCGCAAGAGTTTTACCTGCGAAGCCAAGCTGAGATCACCGATTTCATCCAAAAAAAGGCTCCCGCCAACGGCCATTTCTATCTGTCCGCGTCTTACACTTGCCGCGCCAGTAAAGGCTCCTTTCACATGGCCGAATAGAGTATCCGAAAACATACTGTCGTCCAGGCCGGCCACGTTAACCGCAACAAAATCCCCTTCTCTCTCGCTGACTCTGTGCAGAGCTTCGGCAATCAGTTCTTTGCCCACTCCGGATTCACCCGTTATCAGAACCGGGTGGCTTCCTGCAGCGATTGCTTCACAATACTTGAATATGGCCCTCATTTTGCGGTTTCTGGTGACAATTTTTGAAAATTCCTCAGGATGCTCCGGGGACTCGGAGAAGAGGTGTCGGGCCAATTTTGCATTTTCGCGCTTCAATTGACGCACCTCGATTCCCCTGCGGACACTGGGCAGAAGGCGCTCTTTTTCTACAGGTTTCAGGACGTAGTCAAAAGCTCCCTTTTGCATGCATCTCACTGCCGTCTCAACATCGTTGACGCCGGTTACCATGATGACTGGAATCTGAGGGAATTCCATGACTGCCCTCGATAGGATTTCCTCCCCTGAAAGATCTGGCATCAGTACGTCGAGTAGCATGAGTTCAATCTCCGTACTCTGGAGTATCTCGTACACCTTCGGGCTGTCGGAACACGGGACGATATTGTTGAACCCGTCAGAACGCAGAGCGAGCTCAAAGCTCTTTACAGCGTGAATTTCGTCATCGACAATGAGTATCGGGCTGTAAGGCACCTTGCCTTTTTTGCGAGTCAATTTGGCCTCCGCTGTGCAGACTCAAAACGAGTGTCTGCTAAATCTTCAATGCATTACCGGCAATGAGAGAAATGCCTTGGTTCCGTTTCCCAATTCCGATTCGAATTCAAGTCGTCCATGATGTTCTTTCACTATGCCCGCACACACGGATAACCCGAGACCCGTTCCTCCTACATCAATTTTTGTGGTAAAAAATGGATCGAAGACGTGGTCCAAATGTTCGGGCTTAATCCCAATCCCCTCATCAGTGACACAAACGACAACCTGGTCTTTCCGTTTATCATAAGACGTTTTTATGGAAATCCCTTTATTCCGATCAGGAAGAGCCTGACACGCGTTCTGAATGAGATTAACAACCACCTGTTCCAATCTCTGGGGGGTTCCCCCAACAAAGGGCAGGTCTTGTGCACAGTCTACAACGATCGACCGAGTGGATTCTTTAATTTGATGAGACATCAGCTCCAGTGCGGCCACAATGACGTCATTGATGTTTATGCATTGAGTCACTCCTGAAGGATCTCTCTTTGCATAATTCTTCATGCTCATGATTATTTGCCTGATACGTTTCGACCCCTCCTGCATCCCGTCAAATAGCTTCGGAATCTCCTCACGCATCTCCGAATATGGGATGTTCGACACAGTGAAGTCCCCGCACTCCTCATAATATTTGTCGAGAATAGGAAGGACGTCTTCCCATACCTGTCGAAGGATAGGGGCGTTCATCATTATAAAATTGTTGGGGTTATTGATCTCATGTGCCACCCCGGATGCCATCACACCCAATGAGGCCATTTTATCGGCCTCCAGAAGTTGACGTCTTCGGAGTTCGGCCTCTGCTTCCGCTCTTCTCTTGTCAGTGATATCTATCCCGATGGATACAATATGAACGTTTATTTCTCTGGCGTCTCCCATGATGCTGTTTGACCACGAAATAAGACGCCTTTGGCCATCTCTGGTGATCCAGAAATTTTCAAAAGACGAAGGAAGTTTCTTGTCCGCTGTAAACGGAAATATGCTTTTGATGACAGCACCTTCCTTGGGGATCACGATAAAGTCCCAAATCAAACTCCCCACAGCTTCTTTATAGGAATATCCTGTCAATTGCTCACATGCCTTGTTAAAAAGGACAATTCGTCCTTCATTGTCCATAACAAGTATCAATGGTCCCGCATTGTTAAGGACAGCCGTTGTAAACTTTCGCTCTTCCCTTAGTGTCTCCTCGATTTGTTTGCGCTGTATCTCTGCTCCGAGACGGTTGGCAACTGCCTGAAGTGCGTCAATCATGAGGTTAGTTTCTAGTCGTTCAATGATATCACCGAGAACGATGGCTCCGATGGCATGGCCTTCAACATTGAGGGGTACGGCAAGAATAGTCTCCACGCCGGCCTCTTTGAGGACATATCCTGGAAAATCATCAGTTTTGCTCAGCCCGGTCACATTGATTGTTTTGCCGTCATTCATAACCTTCCACGAGAAACACCTGAAAGGGGGTTGTCGTTTCACCAAAGGAAGGAATTTCCCGGACAAGTCTATTTCTCCTAAAACCACAACCTCATCTGATTTGTCATCGTATATAGTGATCACTCCGTACGGATAGTTGAATTTCCTTACAATCGTCTTGATTAGTTCTTCGCAGATGTCGGACAGGCTCTTGGGGGAGTGAAAGACTTCTGAAATAAGGTTTAAAACGTCCGTCACGCTATACCGATTTCTCAGACTGGAAATATCTTGTGCAACAATCAGTCTACCTGGGAGCTTTTTCTCTCGACAGGAGATGGGGTATGATCTGGTGAAATACAATCGCCCAATGAGCAGATTGCTTTCTATCACTTCAATATGCTCGGATGAGGGGCCCCTCACCACAGGGCAACCCTCGCATGGTTCCTCGTAACGGCAGGCGACATCAAAGAAGCGTTTTCCGGCCATTTCTTCCGGCTTTAACCCAACAAACTCCGCGGCTGCCCGGTTCGCCCATATCACATTCAGATTATCATCGTGATAAACGACCATTTCGGGCATAGCATCAAGTAATGACTCCAACACCTGAGCATCCCCTTCTCCTTCCGCAGCGACAAAGCCGGAAGCGAACCGTAACGAGTCTGATTGGGGTTCTCTCATTTCATCCTCCAAGCGGGATTTGCGACTGAGTTATGCGGTGTGATTGCGCCTCGCCCAACGCCATACTCCGCAGCGTTGCCTGCAGAAACAAAGACTTCTTTTTCTCTCTTGAACATACCGCGCCACAGGCTCTGCGGTCCAGTATGATCTTGGCCGCTGCCTCCCATGTTCTGCGGCCGGAGACAGCTTATCCGAGTGAGTTCGCGGGACTCTTTATCCGACACAGATTTCTGGTCAGTTTTTGACTCAGGAAAGCTCGATCCTCATCAAACATCCTTCCGTGCCAGGGAACTAAAGCACAACCTCGAACAAGCTGCGCGGCGTCCCTGATGAAAGCCTCAACGTGTTGGCGCCGCATATTCGGATATCGAGCTAGCAGTTCATAGATTGCTCTCTTGGGCACAGAATAGCGATAACCTTTGACTGGTCCCGTTCCCGCTGACTCAAACGGCTGGAGCTTTACGCCAAACCACTTGGCTGCAATACTCATTGATTGGGCCAGTCCGCATCCCTCGAAAAGATCTATGAGGCTATATATATCAACGGGAATTCGTGGCCGATACTGCCTATGAAGCTTGCACCAACGTCGCTCACAGAGCACGGAGCGGCAAGAGAAGCCCACCTGAGATCGGAAGATCCCGATCCTCAGAGCCGAGGCATACCACTCATACCTATCTTGGACGGGTATGTGCAAAGGATTTCCGTGCTCATCTTCCGCAACCCGA